>NZ_JAKFFD010000094.1:0-7501 GCF_036675385.1 Pseudarthrobacter sp.
CACCGTGATCCTGGCCAAAACGGTCAAGGGCTACGGGCTCGGACCCCACTTCGAGGGCCGCAACGCGACCCACCAGATGAAAAAGCTCACCCTCGATGACCTGAAGAAGTTCCGCGACCACCTGCGGATCCCGGTCACCGACGAGCAGCTGGAGAAGGACCCGTACCAGCCCCCGTACTTCCACCCGGGCACCGATGCGCCGGAGATCCAGTACATGATGGAACGCCGTGCCCAGCTGGGCGGCTCTGTTCCGGAGCGCCGCTCCAAGCACCAGGAGATCGCACTCCCGGAGGCAAAAACGTACGAGGTTGCCAAGCGCGGTTCCGGGAAGCAGCAGGCCGCCACCACCATGGCGTTTGTCCGGCTCCTCAAGGACCTCATGCGGGACAAGAACTTCGGCAAGCACATCGCGCCGATCATCCCCGACGAGGCCCGCACGTTCGGCATGGATGCGTTCTTCCCCACGGCGAAGATCTACAACCCCAAGGGCCAGAACTACCTGTCCGTAGACCGGGACCTGGTCCTGGCCTACAAGGAATCGGCCCAGGGCCAGCTGATCCACCCCGGCATCAACGAAGCAGGCGCGGTCGCGGCGTTCACCGCCGCGGGAACTTCCTACGCCACCCACGGCGTACCGCTGATTCCGGTGTATGTGTTCTACTCCATGTTCGGTTTCCAGCGCACCGGCGACGCCTTCTGGGCCGCCGGGGACCAGATGGCCCGCGGGTTCATCATCGGCGCCACCGCCGGGCGGACCACGCTGACCGGCGAAGGCCTCCAGCACGCCGACGGCCACTCCCCGCTGCTGGCCTCCACGAACCCGGCAGTGGTCACCTACGACCCCGCCTACGGGTACGAAATGGGCCACATCATCCGGGACGGCATCGAGCGTATGTACGGGCCCGATTCGGCTGACCGGAACCTGATGTACTACATCACGGTCTACAACGAGCCCATCACGCAGCCCGCAGAACCCGAAGAGCTCGACGTGGAAGGTGTCCTCAAGGGCATCTACCTCCTGGCTCCGGCGAAGATCGACGGTCCCCGGACCCAGATCCTGGCCTCCGGCGTCTCGGTTCCCTGGGCCATCGAAGCCCAGCGGCTGCTCGCCGAGGACTGGGGCGTCTCCGCCGACGTCTGGTCCGTCACGTCCTGGAACGAACTGCGCCGCGACGGCATGGCCGCCGAGGAAGAGGCGTTCCTGAACCCGGGCAAGCCAGCCCGTGTTCCGTTTGTGACCCAGCAGCTTGCCGGTGCCACAGGACCCGTGGTTGCGGTCTCGGACTACATGAAGGCCGTCCCGGACCAGATCCGCCAGTTTGTGCCGAACGAGTTCGCCACGCTGGGTGCGGATGGCTTCGGTTTCTCCGACACCCGCGCAGCGGCCCGCCGCTTCTTCAAGAACGACATCCACTCCATCGTGGTCCGTTCCCTGCAACTGCTGGCGCGCCGCGGCGAAGTTGATGCCCAGGCCCCGGCCCAGGCAATCGAGAAGTACAAGCTGCACAACGTCAACGCCGGTTCCACCGGCAACGCGGGCGGCGAGTCCTGATCAACTCCCGCTGACCTGCTTGTCAGCGGACATGAACGACGACGGCGACCCTCACCGAAAAGGCGAGGGTCGCCGTCGTCGTCCCCCTGCCTTCCGGACAGGAGGAAGCCTGTGACGCAGGTCCAATAGCGTTTGTAGCCTTTGCACAAATGGAGCTTGCCGGGCAGGCACCGTATGCTCGTAGGATGCCAGAGCCAACCACCCCGCCCGTGAAGCGCAAGCCGTCCTCGCGCAGCATGACACCGGAGAAATCCGAAACCCTGAAAAAGCTCCGGGCAAGCGTGGGCCAGCTCTCCACCACCACCCTTCGCCAGCTGGAAAAGTCGCTGCCGTGGTATTCGCGCCTCAGCTCCGACGAGCGCTCGGCCCTTGGCATGGTGGCGCAAAACGGCATCGCAGCGTTTGTCACCTGGTATGAGCGGCCCAGCTCACCGTCGTGGATCCTCACCGACGTTTTTGGGACGGCCCCCACCGAGTTGACGCGCTCCATCAGCCTCCAGAAGGCGCTCCAGCTCATCCGCATAGTGGTGGAAGTGGTGGAAGACCAGGTGCCGGTCATCGCCCCGGAAGCTGACCAGCCCTCCCTCCGCGAGGCGGTGCTGCGGTACTCACGGGAAGTGGCCTTCGCGGCGGCAGACGTGTATGCGCGGGCGGCCGAGTCCCGCGGTTCCTGGGACACACGGCTGGAAGCGCTGATCGTGGACGCCATCCTCCGTGGCGAAAACACGGACGCGCTGCGGTCCCGGATCGCCGCGCTGGGTTGGAAGGCACAGGAGAGGTTCACTGTGATGGTGGGCAATTCGCCGTCTGAACCCAGTGCCAGCTACGTCAGCGAACTGCGCCGCCTGGCAGGCCGCTACGCCGAGGATGCGTTGGTGGGCATCCAGGGCGACCGGCTGATCCTGATCCTTGGCGGCGTCCAGGACCGCGAGACCGCATACCTGAAACTCAGCGAAATGTTCGCCCCCGGCCCGGTGGTCTACGGTCCGGAAGCCGGCTCCCTGCTGGAGGCCAGCGGCTCGGCGCAGTCTGCCTTTGCCGGCCTGACCGCGGCAAGGGCGTGGCCCGCCGCTCCCCGGCCCGTGGCCGCCGATGACCTGTTGCCGGAACGCGTCATCTCCGGTGACGAAGCGGCGCGCCGCTCCCTGGTGAAAAACATCTACCGTCCGCTTGTCGCCGCTTCCAACGGGCTGGTGGAGACCTTGGGCACCTACCTGGAGTTGGGCCATTCCCTTGAGGCGACTGCCCGCGAATTGTTTGTCCACGCCAACACCGTCAGGTACCGGCTCAAGCGCGTCTGCGACGTCACGGGCTGGGATCCGCTGCTCCCCCGGGAGGCGTTTGTGCTGCAGGCGGCGTTGGTGGTCGGGCGGCTGTCGGCGCCGCCAAAAGCGCCGGCGGAGCGTCATCCGGCGCGGAATCAGCCGTGAGTCGTTGTAGACTTCCTACAATCTGACCCCTTGAGCTTGGTGCAGTGAAACACCGCTGGATGACCCCATAATTTGGAAAGCTGGATACGTGCTTGCAATAGTCTGCCCTGGACAGGGCTCACAGACCCCGGGTTTTCTGGCCCCTTGGCTGGAACTGCCTTCGGTAGCAGGCCATCTGGCCTCCCTCAGTGAGATCGCAGGCATCGACCTGACAGCCCACGGGACCACCTCTGACGAGGACACCATCAAGGACACCGCCGTTGCGCAGCCCCTGATTGTTGCCGCCGGGCTGGTGGCCGCAAAGTCGCTGTTCGACGTCGAACTCGGCACGCTTCCCGTGATCCTTGCCGGCCACTCCGTCGGTGAAATCACCGCCTCGGCCCTCGCCGGCGTGCTCACCGAGCAGGAAGCCATGACGTTCGTCCGTGAACGCGCCAACAGCATGGCCGCCGCCGCTGCCGTAACCCCGACCGGCATGAGTGCCGTAGTGGGCGGGGACCCCGCAGAGGTCCTGGCCGCCATCGAGGCTACCGGCGCGACACCGGCCAATGTCAACGGCGCGGGCCAGACGGTGGCAGCCGGAACCTTCGAGCAGCTCAAGGCCCTGGCGGACAACCCGCCGGCGAAGGCGCGGGTCATCCCGCTGAAAGTGGCCGGGGCGTTCCACACCTCGCACATGTCCCCCGCCGTGAGCGCCCTCGAGTCGCTCAAGCCCGGCCTCAAGCCGCAGAAGCCGCAGGTGCCCCTGCTGTCCAACTTTGACGGCCGGGAAGTGACCGACGGCGGCGCCGCCGTCGAGAGCCTCATCGCGCAGGTCTCCCGGCCGGTCCGCTGGGACCTCTGCATGGAAACCCTTGTGCAGCGCGGCGTCACCGGTGTCATTGAGCTGGCCCCGGCCGGCACCCTGGCCGGGCTCGCCAAGCGCGGCATGCCCGGCGTCAAGACCGTTGCAGTCAAAACCCCGGACGACCTCACGGCCGCACTGGCACTCTTCGCAGAACTGGAGGGAAACGCATGAGCGTTCCCACGCTGAAACAGGTTCCCGTAAACGAATACAGCCGCATCATGGGCCTCGGCGCATTCCGGCCTGACGTCATCGTCACCAACGACGACGTCTGCCAGTGGATTGATTCCTCGGACGAATGGATCCGCCAGCGGACCGGCATCGTGACCCGGCACCGGGCCCCTGCCGACGTCAGCGTCATCGATATGGCCGAGGGCGCTGCCCGGGAGGCCCTGCAGCAGGCAGGCATCGAAGCCTCCCAGCTTGGTGCCGTCATCGTTTCCACCGTCACCCACCCGTACGCCACGCCGTCGGCTGCCGCCGCCCTGGCTGACCGCATCGGTGCGACGCCGGCTCCGGCCTTCGATATCTCGGCCGCCTGTGCCGGGTACTGCTACGGCATCGCCCAGGGCGATGCCTTGGTCCGCTCAGGCACAGCCACCTACGTGCTGGTGGTCGGTGCGGAGAAGCTCTCCGACGTCATCGACAACCGGGAACGCACCATTTCCTTCCTGCTGGGCGACGGCGCGGGCGCTGTTGTCATCGGCCCCTCGGACACCCCCGGCATCGGACCCTCGGTGTGGGGTTCGGACGGCAGTAAGTGGGACGCCATCGGCATGACGCGTTCCATCCTGGATGTCCGCGACCTCAGCATGGCCGCCCGCCAGTCCGACGAGCCCGGCGACTTTGCCCTGCTCGAAGAAGCGCAGGAGCTCTACCCCACACTCCGCCAGGACGGGCAGACCGTCTTCCGCTGGGCGGTCTGGGAAATGGCCAAAATGGCACAGCAGGCTTTGGATGCCGCGGGCGTCAAGGCTGAAGACCTCGTTGCGTTCATCCCGCACCAGGCCAACATGCGGATCATCGACGAGATGGTCAAGAAACTGAATCTTCCTGAATCCGTCACCGTGGCCCGGGACATCGCTGATGCCGGAAACACCTCGGCGGCCTCCATCCCACTTGCTACCCACCGCCTGCTCAAGGAAAACCCTGAGCTCAGCGGCGGCCTCGCACTCCAGATCGGCTTCGGCGCCGGGCTGGTCTTCGGTGCCCAGGTAATCGTCCTTCCTTAGGAACGCCCCATACAGGCCGCATCCGCGGACTGCACCGTTTCCGGCACCCCCTGCCGGCAATAACAAGAAAAGGAGCCATCAATGGCTAGCAACGAAGAGATCCTGGCCGGCTTGGCTGAAATCGTCAACGAAGAAACCGGCCTTGCCCCCGAGGCTGTGGAACTGGACAAGTCCTTCACCGAGGACCTGGACATCGACTCCATCTCCATGATGACCATCGTGGTCAACGCCGAAGAGAAGTTCGGCGTGCGTATCCCGGACGAAGAGGTCAAGAACCTCAAGACTGTGGGCGACGCCGTCAGCTTCATCGCAGGCGCACAGGCCTAGCCAAGGCTTCAGCCCCTTAAGGCTGACTGGACTGCCGGTCCGTGCTCAGGCCGGACCGGCAGTCCACCACATTTTTCGGCAGCCAGCTGCCCCACACGCGGGACCCCGCCGGACAACCGGATACGGCCTGCCCACCGACAGAGAGTGATCCAATGACACGCAAAGTAGTCATTACCGGTCTGGGTGCCACCACGCCCATCGGCGGCGACGTACCCACCATGTGGAACAACGCGCTGAAGGGGGTCTCCGGTGCCCGCACGCTTGAAGATGAATGGGTCGCCAAGTACGAACTGCCTGTCCACTTTGCTGCCCGTTGCTCCACTCCGGCCCTGGAGGTCCTGAGCCGCGTTGAGGCCAAGCGGATGGACCCGTCCACCCAGTTCGGCGTCATCGCTTCGCGTGAAGCCTGGGCCGATTCCGGCATCACCGAGATTGACCCCGACCGCCTTGCGGTCGCCTTCGCCACCGGCATCGGCGGCGTCTGGACGCTGCTGGACGCGTGGGACACGCTGAAGGAAAAGGGCCCGCGCCGCGTCCTGCCCATGACGGTGCCCATGCTGATGCCCAACGGCGTCGCAGCAGCCGTCAGCCTTGACCTTGGCGCCCGTGCCGGCGCCCACACCCCTGTTTCGGCCTGCGCGTCGGGCACCGAGGCCCTTCACCTGGGGCTGGAGCTGATCCGCTCCGGCAAGGCCGACGTAGTGATGTGCGGCGGCGCCGAGGCAGCCATCCACCCCATGCCCCTGGCCGCGTTCTCGTCCATGCAGGCCCTCTCGCGCCGCAACGACGACCCCCAGGGCGCCTCACGCCCCTACGATCTGGGCCGCGACGGCTTTGTGATGGGCGAAGGCGCCGGCGCGCTGGTGCTCGAAGCCGAGGAACACGCCATTGCCCGCGGCGCCCGCATCTACGGCGAACTGGCCGGCACCTCCGTGACGGCTGATGCCTACCACATCACCGCCCCGGACCCCCAGGGCCTGGGCGCCACGCGCGCGCTGAAGGCCGCCATGTTCGACGGCCGGATCCAGGCCGAGGACGTTGTCCACGTCAACGCGCACGCCACCTCCACTCCCGTCGGTGACAAGCCCGAGTACACGGCCCTCCGCGCATCGCTGGGGAACCACCTCGACAACGTCGCAGTGTCCGCCACTAAGTCACAGATGGGCCACCTGCTGGGCGCGTCCGGTGCCGTGGAGGCAGTGCTCACAGTGCTTGCCGTGTACCACCGCAAGGCGCCGGTCACCATCAACCTTGAGAACCAGGACCCGGAGATCCCGCTCGACGTCGTCACGTCGGCGAGGGATCTGCCGGCAGGCGACATCGTGGCGCTGAGCAACTCGTTCGGCTTCGGCGGCCACAACGCCGTGATCGCTGTCCGCAGCATCTAGCAGCAGCGCGGGAACAGCAAGTACCGCAGACGAAGCAGAGGCCCCGCCATGTGGCGGGGCCTCTGCTTTTGCTATGGAGCGCCGCCTTCCCATCCGGCACGGCTTCAGCCGGGACAGCGGACAGGAAGTACGACGTTGTGATGTCCGACGGCGGTCAGCCCACCTGGTGCAGCCAGCGGACCGGTGCGCCCTCGGCTGCGTGGCGGAACGGCTCTAGTTCCTCGTCCCACGCCTCACCCAAGGCCAGGGAAAGCTCGTGGTACACGGCGGAGGGATCGCCGGCACCCGATTCGTAGGCGTAACGGATGCGGTCCTCTGAGACCATGATGTTGCCGTGGACGTCCGTTGTGGCGTGGAAGATTCCCAGTTCGGGGGTATGCGACCAGCGGCCGCCGTCAACTCCCTGGCTCGGCTCTTCAGTGACCTCGTAGCGAAGATGGGCCCAGCCGCGAAGGGAGGATGCCAGCAGCGATCCGGTGCCCGGGGCCCCTGTCCAGGAGAGTTCGGCGCGGAACATTCCGGGCGCGGCAGGCTGAGGGGTCCACTCTAGATCCGTCCGCTTGTCCACGACGGATCCAATGGCCCACTCAACGTGCGGGCACAGTGCTGTAGGGGCTGAGTGAACAAACAGCACACCGCGGGTCATTGCAACAGACATTCCATCCTCCATAGCTGTAGGTACGTCTTCCCCAACGACCTCTGCCTGGATGAAACTGCCCGGTGCTGTA
>NZ_JAKFFD010000134.1:0-7423 GCF_036675385.1 Pseudarthrobacter sp.
CAGCTCCCGGTAGTAGTCCATCAGGGCCCACGAATTGAACCGTTGGAAGTCCAGCTGCTGGCCCGGATTCAGCGTGGAAGGCGCGACGCCGGGCGGCAGGATCTCCTCGAAGGAACCGTAGTGCTGGGACCAGAACGCCGTGCCCCAGGCGGCGTTGAGCGCCTCGATGCTGCCGTACCGGCGCTCCAGCCACGTGCGGAACGCCGCGGCGTCCTCCGCGCCATGGAACTCGGAGACGTGGCAGCCGAGCTCGTTATCCACGTGCCATAGCGCCAGCGCAGGGTGGTCCTTGTACCGCTCGGCGATCACCCGGGTGATGCCGGTGGCATACCGGCGGTAAACGGCCGACGACGGTGTGTAGTGCCGCCGGGAGCCCGGTCCCAGCACGGTTCCGTCAGCGGTGACCGGCAGGATTTCCGGGTGTTTGCGTACCAGCCACGCAGGCGGAGCCGCCGTTGCCGTGGCCAGGGCAACCTTGATCCCGGTGGCGGCGAGATTGTCCATCACTTCATCCAGCCAGCCGAAGTTGTATTCGCCCTCAGCCGGTTCGAGCAGGGCCCACGAGAAGATGCCCACGCTCAGCAAACTGACGCCGGCTTCCTTCATGAGCTCCAGGTCTTCCAGCCGGATGTCCGCGGGCCACTGTTCAGGGTTGTAATCGCCGCCGTAGGCGATCCCTTCCACGTTGCTCCAGACGCTGGCCGGACCGGAATTACGCTGCATGCTCATGGGACTCCTTCGTCTACGGGATGGACTAAACGTACCTGAATCGCGAGGTTTGGGAAAACGCTTGCCCAAACTTTGGAATGCCGGTATTGTATCGTTTCAGAAAGCGTGTAAGCCAGCTCACAACTCACGTTGTAATCACAGAAGCCATTGGCCTGCACAACTCGAGCAAGGAGGCTCTCATGATCAACAGAAGGAATTTCCTCACCACCGTAGCCATCGGCACGGCATCCGCTGCAGCACTGGCTGCGTGTGGCTCACCGGCCCCCAGCCAGACGGGTTCGGCGGAGAACCCTGTCACCATCAACTACACCTGGTGGGGCAACGATGACCGCGCCGAGCGCACCCGCAAGGCGATCGCGCTGTTCGAAGAAAAAAACAAGGACATCAAGGTCAACGGCAACTTCACGGACTTCGCCGGTTACTGGCAGAAGCGGGCCACGGAAGCTGCCGGTGGCGGCCTCCCCGACGTGATGCAGTGGGACCTGTCCTACATGCGGGATTACGGCCAGCGTAACCAGCTCCTGGACCTGGGCACGGTCAAGATCAACACGGACGCCTTCGACAAGTCACTCCTGCCATCCGGCCAGATCCGGGGCAAGACCTACGGCATCCCCACCAGCACCAACGCCTTCGCCGTCTACTACGACCCCGCGAAGCTCGCCTCACTTGGAATCGCAGAGCCGGACGGCACCTGGACCTACAAGGAATACAACGACTTCCTGGCCGAGGTCGGAGCCAAGGGCAACGGCGCGCTCTTCGGCGGCACGGACTACACCGGCGTCTGGTGGATGTTCAACATCTGGCTGCGCCAGAACAACATCGAGGCCTTCACCGAGGACGGCAAGCTCGGCTTCAGCAAGGACGACCTTAAGAAATGGTGGAACCAGGCAGCAGCTCTCCGCGGCACCCCTGCCATCGTTTCCGAAGAGCGCGTCACCCAGCTCGCCCCCAAGTCACCCTTTGGCTCGAACGTGACCGCCACGGAAGTCACCTGGGATAACTTCATGGCCGGTTACCTCGGTGACAGCGGCGCCAAGGAGCTCAAGCTCGTTCCGGTTCCCTCCGATGACAAGGACAACCTGGGCCTGTTCCTCAAGCCGTCCATGCTGATGGTGGCCAGCGCCAAGACCAAAAACAAGGACGCCGCCGCCCGGTTCATCGACTTTATGGTCAACGACCCCGAAGTAGGCCAGATCTTCAAGACCTCCCGCGGCGTTCCGGCATCCAAGACCCAGCGCGACGGCACCACGTTTGAAGGCACGGACAAGCTGGTTGTTGACTACGAGAAGTCCATTGAGAAATACCTCAAGGACGCTCCGGAACCGCCCATCGTCGGTTTCGGCACGTTGGAAGCCTCCTTCAAGCGTGTCAGCTCTGACCTGAACTACGGCAAGCTCACCATTGACGGCGCGGCTGACGCGTGGTTCAAGGAAGCCGAAGACCTCATCAAGCAGAACGCCTGAGCAGCGTATTGTCTGCCCGACGTTCCCAACTGACGGATTGAACTCGTGACTCAAAGCCCAACCCTGAGCAGGCGTTCGACGCAGTCCGCCCCCGCTCCGCGCAAATCAAAGCGGAGCGGGGCGGATGCCCGCGCCGGTTACACCTTCCTGTTGCCCTGGCTGCTGGGATTCATCGTCCTGACCCTGGGCCCGATGGTTTCCTCGCTGTACCTGTCCTTCACCAACTACAACCTTTTCGATCCGCCCAAATGGATCGGGCTGGACAACTACGCCACCATGTTCCAGGACGAGCGGTTCCTGCAGTCGGTGGGCGTGACCGTGGGCTATGTGGTCTTCGGTACCCCGCTGAAGCTCGCCGCGGCGCTGGCTGTAGCGATGCTGCTGAACAGCAAGCGCAAGGGGCAGGGCTTCTACCGCTCCGCGTTCTACGCCCCGTCCCTGATCGGCGCGTCCGTGTCCATCGCGATCGTCTGGAAGGCGATGTTCGGCGATTCCGGTCCGGTGGACCAGGGCCTGTCCTTCTTCGGGATCAACCTCGGCGGCTGGGTGGGCAACCCGGCCATGACCATGCCGATGTTCATCCTGCTGACCGTGTGGCAGTTCGGCGCCCCGATGGTGATCTTCCTCGCCGGCCTGAAGCAGATCCCCGCGGACCTGTATGAAGCGGCGTCGATGGATGGCGCCGGCCCGGTGCGGAAGTTCTTCAACATCACGTGGCCCATGCTCTCCCCGGTGGTCTTCTTCAACCTGCTGATGGAAACCATCCACGCGTTCCAGATCTTCAGCTCGGCCTACATCATCTCCAACGGTGAAGGCGGCCCAGCCGGCTCCACCCTCTTCTACACCCTCTACCTGTACCTGCGCGGCTTCAGCGACTTCCGGATGGGTTACGCCTCGGCGATGGCCTGGCTGCTCCTGATCGTCGTCGGTCTTATTACCCTGGTCATCTTCCGCACGTCCAAGTCCTGGGTCCACTACAGCGGTGATTCGAAATGACAACTATGGCAACCCCGAAGCAGTCGGCCCCGATGCTCCAGACGCAGGACTACAACCCGACGTCGGAATCCACGGGCACCAAGCGCGCCAAGAGCGTGGCATTCCATGCCGTAGCCCTGGCCCTGACCGGCGTGGTGCTCTACCCGGCGCTGTGGATGATCGCCTCGTCCTTCAAGCCGAACTCCGAAATCGGCGGCACCAACACCTCGCTGTGGTCCAGCAATTTCAGCTTCGATAACTTCGTCACGGCCATGGACGGGATCGGCGGGGTGACCACCCTGCAGTTCTTCACCAACTCCCTGGTCCTGGCCATCGGCGCTGTGGTTGGAACCGTCCTCTCCGCGTCCGTCTCGGCCTATGCCTTCGCCCGGATCAAGTTCCCCGGCCGCAGCATCTTCTTTGGCATGATGATCGCCACTTTGCTCCTGCCCTTCCACGTGGTGATCATCCCGCAGTACATCATCTTCAACCAGCTCGGCCTGGTGGACACCTACATCCCGCTGCTGATCGGCAAGTTCCTCGCGGCGGATGCCTTCTTCGTCTTCCTGATGGTCCAGTTCATGCGCAACCTCCCGGCCGAACTGGACGAGGCGGCCCGCATCGACGGCGCCGGCCACGTGCGGATCTTCTGTTCCATCATGCTGCCGCTGATGAAACCGGCCCTGATCTCCACCTCGATCTTCTCCTTCATCTGGAGCTGGAACGACTTCCTGGGGCCGCTGCTGTACCTGAACACCCCCGAAAAGTATCCGCTGCCGTTGGCCCTGCGCCTGTTCGTGGACCAGACCCAGAGCTCGGACTACGGCGCCATGATCGCAATGTCCGTCCTGGCCCTGCTCCCGGTGCTGATCTTCTTCCTGGTGTTCCAGCGCTACATTGTTGAAGGCGTTTCCACCCAGGGCCTCAAGGGCTGACGGATACAGAAAATGAGCATCATGGACAGCATCACACCCGCATCCGGCCGCAATGAACCCATCCCGGTAAACCGCTTTGCCCTGTTTTCCGAGACCCTGCTGGCCGGGCTGCTGGTGCTGGTGCTGTCCATCCCGCTGGTCACCATCCCCGCCGCGTACGCAGCCGGGATCGCCCATCTGGAACGGCATCTCGCCGGCCGCGACGATTCCCTGCGCGGCCTCTGGGGCACGTTCCGGGCCGCCCTCCCGGGCAGCTGGAAGCTGGGAATCACGACGGCGGGAGCCGGCGTCGTGATTGTCCTTAACCTGTTGCTCGCAGCAGTGGGTCAGCTGCCGGGCAGCTCGGTTGTCCTTCCGGCCACGCTGATCCTGGCCGCTGCCGGAGCAGTCCTGCTCCTGCGCACCGCCGCTGCCTGGCCCGGCGTGGCCGGCGAGGAAGCAGACGGCGAGGAAGCCTCCGCGCCGGGAGCCTGGTCTGCAGCCCTGGCCACCGCCAAGGCACTCTCGCTGCGTGACTGGACAGGCTCGCTCCTCCTTGCGGCGGCGCTGTTCGCGTCCGTGGTTTTTGTCTGGATGCTCGTGGCCCTGTTTGTGGTGGTGCCCGGCATGCTGATCCTGGCCTCCGCCGCCGTCAAGATGCGGTCCAGCCGCGCCTAGCCTTTCTCTGCATTTCCCATTTACTACCGAGTTGAGCCAGACGTGTCTTCCGACAGCCCGAAGTCCGCAGAATCCCTTCACGCCTCCCAAACTCCGGTCCGCTGGTACCAGCCGCTGACGCAGCACAATTACCGCCTGTACATGGGCATGACCTTCGCCGGCAGCATGGGCGTGTGGATGCAGAGGCTGGCCCAGGACTGGCTGGTGCTGCAGCTCACCGGGAGTCCGGCCGCCGTCGGGATCGCCGTGGCGCTGCAGTTCCTGCCGATGCTGGTCATCGGTCCGCTCAGCGGCCTGCTGGTGGACATGTTTCCCAAGCGCAGCGTCATGATGGTGTGCCAGTCCGTGATCGCGCTGCTGGCCCTGGGGCTGGCGGTCTGGGACGCCGGCGGAAACATCACCGTGTGGGCGGTGTACGGAAGCTGCATTGCGCTGGGGGTGACGTCGGCCGTCGACGGTCCGGCGCGCCAGGTTTTCATCAACGAAGTGGTGGGCGACGCCGGGCTGAGGCCGGCCATCGGCGTCAACAACGCGATCGGCCAGTTTGGCGCCATGGTGGGACCGGCCGTCGGCGGAGTGGTGATCGCCCAGGCCGGATCCGCCGCCGCCTTTGCCGCGAACGCCGTGCTTTCCGTGCTTGTGCTGGTCTTGATCGCCGCCGTCCGGCCGGCACTCCTGCACCTCACAACGCCTGCGTCCCGGGGACGCGGCCAGCTGCTGGCCGGCTTCGGGTACGTCCGGGAACGGCCCTCGCTGCTGCTGATCATCGTCCTTGCCGGCCTGCTGGGGGCCTTTGGCATGAACGGACCGGTGGTGCTGACGGCCTTCGCCGAGCGGGTGTGGCACAACGGTGCGGCGGGGTTCGGCCTGTTCAACACGGTGGGTGCCGTCGGCGCCCTGGCCGGCGCGCTGCTCGCTGCGCGGCTGAGGACCATGGGCCGTAAGGGAATCGTGGCCGCAGCCGGACTCTTCGGGCTGTCGCAGCTGGTTGCCGCGCTGATGCCCAACCTGGTCGCTTTCACCGTGATGCTTGCCGTGGTGGGCCTGATGACCCTGGTGTTCCTGACGAGCGCCGCCACGGCCGTGCAGGTGGAGGCGGGCCCCGAAGTCCGGGGGAGGGTGATGGCGCTGTACCTGCCGCTCCTGCTGGGCGGGCATGCTTTGGGTGGCCTGCTGGCGGGCTGGCTGACGGAGGAATTTGGTGTGCGGACGGGCCTGGTAGTCACTGGTGCGCTGGCCATGCTGTCCGCGGCCGTCGTCGGACTTCTGTTGTGGCTGAATTCGCGGCGGGTGCGGAACTGGCAGTCCTGTGAGGAAAAGTAACTTTGTGTGAGTTCTTGACGCGTGGTGCGGCTCACACCTAGTCTGTGAGAAAGCGGTTTCTGAGACGCTCCCGACTGCCAGATCAAAGGACCAACGAATGCTTTCACGCGCCCGAAAATCCAGAATTCCCAAAGTTGCGGCTGCCATGGCCGTCCTGGCGCTGGCCCTTTCGGGCTGCGCCGGGAACTCGCCGGCTGCCTCCGACGGGCCGGTCACCCTGCGTTTCAGCTGGTGGGGCTCCGATACGAGGCACAAAATGACGGAAAAGCTCATTGCGGCCTTTGAAGCGGAAAACCCCAACATTAAGATCAAGGGCGAGTACGGCGACTGGTCCGGCTACTGGGACAAGCTGGCCACCCAGGTTGCCTCGCAGGACGCCCCGGACATCATCCAGATGGATGCCCAGTACCTTGGCGAATACGCCGAACGCGGGGCCCTGCTGGAACTCAAGGACGTGGATCTGTCCAAGTTCGACCAGGCCGCCGCGGATGCCGGCAAGACGGACGGCGGGCAGTTCGCCGTCACGGCCGGTATGAACGCCCTGGTGGTCCTGGCCAATCCCGCGCTCCTGTCCGCCAGCGGGGTATCGCTGCCTGATGACTCGAGCTGGACCTGGGATGACTACAAGAAAACCGCAGCGGACATCACCAGCAAGAGCAAGGACGGCATCTACGGGTCAGGGGGCGTGGTGGGTGATGCCTCCTTCAACCTCTGGATGCGCCAGCACGGGAAGTCCCTGTTCACGAACGACGGCGGCCTGGGCTTTGACGAGGCCGATGCCACGAAGTACTTCGAGATGCAGGCCGGTCTGCGGGACGCCAAGGCCGTTCCGCGTGCGTCCGTCTTGACCGAAGAGGCCAGCGCACCGCTGGACCAGCAGGGCCTGGCAACGAACCGCTTCGCCATGGGCTGGGTGTGGTCCAACCAGCTTGCTGCACTGAGCAAAGCCTCAGGGCAGGCACTGGAAATCCACCGTCCGCCGAGTGTGGAGGGCGACGCCATGAAAGCCGAGCAGTTCTACAAGGCTTCGCAGTTCTGGTCCGCCAGTTCCCGGACCAAGCATCCCGCGGAGACCCAGAAGTTCATCGACTTCCTGGCCAACAGCGTTGAAGCCGGCGAGATCGGGCTGGCAGACCGCGGCATCCCGGGAAATTCGGACGTTCGCGCGGCCGTGGGCCCGAAGCTGACGCCCACCGACGCGCTGACGGCAAAATTCATCGATGACATTGCCGATGAAGTGGGCGAGGCCCCGGCCGTGCCTCCCGCCGGATCAAGTGCGGTTTCCGAAGTCCTGACCCGGTACGCCACCGAAGTCCACTTCAGCAGGATTTCCCCGCAGGA
>NZ_JAKFFD010000041.1:0-7403 GCF_036675385.1 Pseudarthrobacter sp.
GTGGACGCGGACTGGGGCATGGGCCCGCGGCCGGATCTGCGCCGGCTCAACGTGCCCATCGGCGTCGTGGGCGTCTTCGGGGCCTCCAACTTCCCCTTCGCCTTCAGCGTGATGGGCGGCGACAGCGCCTCGGCACTCGCCGCCGGGTGCGCCGTGGTGCACAAGGCACACGACGGGCACCGGAACCTCGCGCTCCGCACCGCCGAGACCGTCATCGCAGCACTCGATGCCGCCGGAGCACCTTCCGGGCTGTTCTCGCTCGTCACCGGCCGCCCTGCCGCGGAGGCCCTGGTGGACCATCCTGCCGTGAAGGCCATCGGGTTCACGGGGTCGACGGCGGGTGGCCGGGCTCTGTTCAACCGTGCCGCCGCCCGGCCCGAACCCATTCCCTTCTTCGGCGAACTGGGCGGCATCAACGCCGTGTTCGTCACCGAGAACGCCTGGGCGGTGCGGCGCGACGAAATCCTCAGCGGATACGCCGCCTCGCTCACGATGGGAATGGGCCAGTTCTGCACCAAGCCGGGGCTGCTGTTTGTTCCGGCTGGAGAGGCCGACGGCGTCCGGCAGGTTCTGAGCGGCGCGCTGGCGGACTTTGCCGCAGCGCGGCTGCTGAGCCCACGGTTGCATGAGGGCTACCGGCAGTCCGTGCAGGATCTGCGGGACACCACCGGCGTGGAGGTTCTTGTGGAAGGAGACTTCGCCGAGGCGCCGGCGCCAACCGTACTCCACACGACGTCCGCGGCTGTCCGCAGTGATCCGTTAATCCTGCGGCAGGAAATGTTCGGGCCCGCCAGCCTCGTGGTGGAGTACGGCGACGAATCGGAACTCCTGGAACTCACCGGACTGCTGGAGGGACAGCTGACCACCACGCTCCAGGCGGAGCCGGAGGATGACGTGTCAGAACTGGCCGCACGGCTGACGGACGTCAGCGGCCGGGTCCTCTGGAACGGCTGGCCCACGGGGGTCACGGTCAGCTACGCCCAGCACCACGGCGGACCGTACCCCGCCACAACATCGGCCACCACCTCTGTAGGAACGGCCGCGATCCGGCGCTTCCTCCGGCCCGTGGCGTACCAGTCGTTCCCGGAAGGTCGCCTGCCCGAACCTCTGCAGGATGCCAATCCCTGGCACGTTCCGCAGCGAGTGGATGGGGTGTGGCAGCGGCGCACACGGCCACGGCCCACCCGGCAGGGTCAGACTGCAGTCCAGACTGCAGGAAACGAGGTCCGGCCATGAGCGCCGCGCTGGACCTCGGCGGGGCCTCGGTACTCCCGGACGACGCGGCGCGGGCACTCCTGATCGGCCGGGTCTGGGACGTCGAAACCGGCGGACCACGCGTGGTCGCCGTCCAGGAGCAGGACGTCTTCGACCTCCAGCATCTGGCCGAAACCGTATCCGAGCTCCTGGAACGGCCGGATCTCGTGGCGGCCGTCCGCGCCGCCATGACGCTGCCCCGGTGGAAGACCAGCGAGATCATCCACGCGTCGCTGACGCAGGACGCGTCCCGTCCGCATTTCCTGGCTCCGGTGGATCTCCAGGTCATCAAGGCCTGCGGCGTGACGTTTGTGGACAGCATGATCGAACGGGTCATCGAGGAGCGCTGCGGCGGAGACGCCAGCCGCGCGGCGGAGATGCGGGAACTGGTGGGCCGTGCCCTCGGCGGCAGCATCAGCTCCATCCGGCCCGGCTCCCCCGCGGCTGCCGAAGCCAAGAAGGTGCTCATCGCCGAAGGGCTCTGGTCGCAGTACCTGGAGGTGGGGATCGGGCCTGACCCGGAGGTCTTCACGAAGGCCCCGGTGCTCTCCTCGGTGGGGCTGGGCGCGGGGGTCGGGATCCCTGCGTTCTCCTCCTGGAACAACCCGGAGCCGGAGCTGGTGCTTATTGCCACCTCGGCCGGCACGGTGGTGGGCGCAACCCTGGGCAACGACGTGAACCTGAGAGACGTGGAGGGCCGGAGTGCCCTGCTGCTGGGGAAGGCGAAGGACAACAACGCGTCCAGCGCCCTGGGTCCATTGATCCGGTTGTTCGACGACGGTTTCACCCTGGAGACGCTGCGCCAGGAGGAGATCCTGCTGCGCGTTGAAGGCGAGGACGGCTACTCGCTGGAGGGACGCAACTCCGTGTCCCGGATCAGCCGTCCGTTCGAGGAGCTCGTCGCCGCGACGGTTGGAAAGCACCACCAGTACCCGGACGGCTTCGCCCTGTTCACCGGCACGCTGTTCGCGCCGACCCAGGACAGGGACCACCCGGGACAGGGGTTCACCCACCACATGGGCGACACCGTGACCATCCGCAGCCGCCACCTCGGCGCCCTCGTGAACGTCGTGGGGCCGGCGGAACAGTTGCCGGAATGGTCGTTTGGCCTGCGGCAGCTGTTCGGCTATCTTCAGGCCCAACGCGAAGTCCGCACATCAAGCAGTAAGGAATACGCCTCATGAAGTTCGCCCAGATTGGCGCCCCGGGCGCCGAACAGCCCGTCCTGGTCCACGGGGACCGGCACTACTCGCTCCAGAGCATCACGTCTGCCATCAACGGTGACTTTCTGTCCAACGGTGGCCCCGCGGCTGCCGCCGCCGCACTGGCCGCAGGCACACTGCCGGACGTCACCTCCGACGTCGTACGCTACGGCGCCCCGGTGGTGCGCCCGTCCGCCGTCGTCTGCGTTGGCCTGAACTACGCCGCCCACGCAGCGGAATCGGGCGCCCAGCCGCCTGAGCATCCGGTCATCTTCCTCAAGACACCCAATACGGTGAGCGGGCCGGACGATGCCGTGGCCATCCCCCCGGGATCGACCAAGACCGACTGGGAGGTGGAGCTCGGGATCATCGTCGGCAAACGCGCCTCCTACCTGGACTCCCCCGAAGCCGCCCGGGACCACATCGGCGGGTTTGTGGTGGTGGACGATCTCTCCGAGCGCGACTTCCAGCTGAACGTTTCCGGCGGCCAGTGGTCCAAGGGCAAGAGCTCACCGGGGTTCTGCCCCACGGGTCCCTACCTGGTCACCCCCGACGAGGTCGACGCCGGCAATCTGCGGCTGCGCAGCTGGGTCAACGGCGAAATCCGCCAGGATTCCTCCACGGCGGACATGATTTTCGACGCCGAGACCATCGTCTGGAACCTGAGCCAGTACATGGTGCTCGAGCCCGGCGATCTCATCTGCACCGGCACCCCCGAGGGCGTCGCGCTGTCCGGGCGGTTCCCGTACCTGAAGGCCGGCGACATTGTGGAAATCGAAATTGACGGGCTGGGGCGGCAGCGCCATGAATTCATCGCATGAACGGACACCCAGCCATGGAGTTTGAAGGCATCCGTGCCATCGTCACCGGCGGGGCTTCCGGCATCGGAGCGGCCACAACAGCGCATCTGACCCGGCGCGGGGCGAAGGTGGCGGTGCTGGACCTGAATCCCGAGGCAGCGTCAGAAGCGGCGCTGTCGATCCGATGCGACGTGGCCGATGACGCTTCGGTGCGTGCCGCCGTCGAACGCGTTGCCCGTGAATTCGGGGGGATCGACGTCGTGGTCAACAACGCAGGCATTGGAGCCCAGGGCACCGTTGCGGACAATGACGACGCCGAGTGGCAGCGCGTTCTGGACGTCAACGTGATCGGCGCGGTGCGGGTGAGCCGTGCCGCCCTGCCCCATCTCCGGCAGTCCCCCGCCGCCGCGATCGTCAACACGTCCTCCATCGCCGCCACGGCCGGGCTGCCCGCCCGCGCACTCTACGCGGCCACCAAGGGCGCCATCCGGGCGCTGACGCTCAGCATGGCGGCCGATCACGTCCGCGAAGGCATCCGGGTCAACTGCGTCAATCCGGGCACGGCTGACACGCCCTGGATCAACCGGCTGCTGAGCCAGGCGGATGACCCGGCAGCGGAACGCGCGGCGCTGGAGGCCCGCCAGCCGCACGGCCGCCTGGTGGCGCCGGAGGAGGTTGCAGCGGCGATTGCGTACTTGGCCAGTCCGCTGGCCGGTTCGACGACGGGCACTGAACTGGCGGTCGACGGCGGCATGCAGGCGGTGCGCCTGCGTCCCGTCGAGTAGCGTCCCGTCGAGTAACGTCCCGCAGGGGTAACGCCCCGGCGAGTAACGTCCCGCCGAAGTAAGAAGCTGCGAGGCGCCGTCGTGTCCTGATTTACCGGGGCACGGCGGCGCCTTTGGCGTGTCTGGACTAACCGCGCCACCCCCTTCCGGCGAGCGCACGCAAGCGGTTTTCAGGAGGGTCTTGACCTGCGTCACATCCACTATATGATAGTGCGTATTCCTATATGATCTTCGATGGCGAACGACCGGGATCCCCGGACTCCGTCACCCCCGCATTCGATCCGCAGCCGATCCGCAGCCGATCCGCATCAACAATCTCCAGGAGAGCACCCATGTTCAAAGCAACACCGAAGTTGCTTCTTGTCCCGGCTATCGCGTTGGCCCTCACGCTGGGAGGCTGCTCCTCCGGCGGCGCCTCTGCCGGTGCTGGGAGCACAACAGGAGCCGTGGCGGACAGCCACCTCACACAGGTCCTCAAGACGAAAACGATCAAGATCGCTGTCAGTGCCGACTCCCCCGGGTATGGCGTGATGACCTCATCAGGTGAGCACGAGGGCTTCGACATTGATGTCGCGAACGCGCTCGGCGCCTCGCTGGGCGCCAAGGTTGAGTTCGTCACGGCCACGAACGAAAGCCGCATCCCGCTGCTGCAGACCGACAAGGCGGACGCTGTCATTGCCACCTTCACGGCATCGGATGCGCGCGCACAGGTGGTGGACATGTCCGAGCCGTACGCCGCCAGCTCCACGGTCTTTATGGTGCCCGCGGGAAGCCCGATCGCCAGCTACGCGGATCTGGACGGGAAATCCGTGGCCACGTCGCGCGGAAGTGTGGGCGAGCAAATCCTCAAGGCCACCTTCCCGAACGCCAAGATCGCCGGCTTCAACACCACGGCCGATTCCATCCAGGCCCTCAAGAGCGGCAAGGTGGACGCGCTGATTGAAAACAACGCGATCATCGGCGGGCTCGTGAAGAGTGATCCGTCCGCATTCCAGGTGCTCAAGGGCGACCCGATCAAGCCGGCGCTGTTCTCCATCGGCGTCAAGCAGGGCGACCAGACGTGGGTTAACTACATCAACAACTTCATCCGGAACTACACCATCTCCGGACAGAACGAGGCCTCCCTGCAGAAGTGGTTCGGGCTGGAACTTCCGCCCTTCCTCGCCCACTAACAGTATTCGGACGCACTCTCCGGTGTGGGTGGACGGCAGGCAGTCATTCACCCACACCGCCGTTCACGGATAGGACCCTTTGCTCATGGCTTTATATTTCGGAGACCTTCTCCCGTTCAGCTCGCTATTGCTTGAGGGGCTCTGGACAGCTCTGTACATCACGCTCGTGGCCATGGTGGCGGGAAGCGCACTCGGCGTCTTCCTGTACCTGGGGAAGGTCGGGCCCGGAAAGGCAGTCAGCATCTTCTGCACGTGCTACATCGAGGCCATCCGCAACACGCCTCTGCTGGTGCAGCTGTACCTGATCTACTTTGCCCTTCCCGCGCTGGGCATCAACCTCGAACCCATCTGGGCCGCCGTTATTGGCCTGACCCTCAACAACGCGGCATACACGGCGGAAATATACCGGGCCGGCTTCGAGTCGGTGCCACACGGCCTCCGTGAGGCCGGCAAGGCGCTGGGCATGAAGAACGCCCAGATCGTGCGCTACATCGTCCTGCTGCCCGCCACCCGGAACGTTTTCCCTGCACTGACCAACCAGCTGATTCTGCTGTTCCTGGCTTCGTCGATTGGATCCATCATCTCGCTTCCTGAACTGACCAACGCGATCATGAGCGTCAGCAACACCACGTACCGGACCATCGAGGTGCTCGCAGTGGGCGGGCTGCTCTACCTTGGCGTTTCCGCCCTGTTGTCGCTGGCCTCGAAACGGGCCGAAACGACGCTGTTCCGGTGGGCGGTGGGCGCACGTGTTTAGGGCCTTTGATTGGCAGGACCTCATTCCGCTGGCCAAGGGGGCATGGCTGACCATTCAGCTCTGCGCCATGTCCGGAATTCTCGGCATCATCTTCGGACTGATCCTCGGCATTGCCAGATCGTCCCCCAGCAGGATCGCCCGGTGGATCAGCACCATCTACATCAGCTGCGTGCGCGGCATCCCGATTCTGGTCATCATCTTCTTCATCTTCTTCGGGATCCCGCTGCTGTTTCCCGGCCTGGAACTGGACAAGTTCGCCTCGGCCGTCATTGCGCTGACCTGCTTCGCCGCCGCCTATGTGGCAGAAATTGTGCGGGGCAGCATCGAAGCCGTGCCCCGGGGACAAAGTGAGGCTGCAGAAGCCCTGGGGCTCAACTACTGGGCGAAGCTCCGGTATGTGGTCATGCCGCAGGCCAGGAAGATTATGGTGCCGCCCGGCGTCGGCTTCATCATTGGCCTGGTGAAGGATTCCTCCCTGGTGACGGTGACCGGGCTGGTGGAACTGACGCACGCGGGCAACATCGTCACCAACCTCACCGGCGACCCCATCATGACGTTCCTGACCGTCGCCGCCATGTACTTCGTCATTTGCTACAGCATCTCCCTGCTGGGGCGCCTGTACGAGAAACGGACCGGCATCCAGGTGGACCCCCTCAAACTTCCCGAGCCCGCGAGCGTATAGATCGGAATATGACTGTGATTTTTGTTGAGAATTTGAATAAGAAGTTCGGCCCCAACCATGTCCTCAAAGGCGTTGACTGCCACATCCGTGAGCGTGAGGTGGTGTGCGTCATCGGCCCCTCGGGTTCAGGCAAGAGCACGTTCCTGAGGTGCATGAACGGCCTGGAATCGATCACGTCCGGCAGCATCGTGATCAACAAGCACCGGTTGGACGATTCGAAAACGAACATCAACCTGGTCCGGCAGGAAGCGGGAATGGTCTTCCAGCATTTCAACCTGTTCCCGCACCTGAAGGTCATCGACAACGTTATGCTGGCCCCGCTCAAGGTGGCCAAGGTCAACAGGGACGAAGCCCGCGCCAAAGCCGAAATGCTGCTGGCCAAGGTGGGTCTGGCCGAAAAGATGGAGGCCTTCCCGGGGAGCCTGTCCGGCGGTCAGATGCAGCGTGTGGCCATAGCCCGCGCGCTGGCCATGGATCCAAAAATCATGCTCTTTGACGAGCCCACCTCGGCCCTGGACCCGGAAATTGTCGGCGAGGTGCTGACCGTCATGAAGGACCTGGCCAATGAGGGCATGACCATGGTGGTGGTCACCCACGAAATGGGCTTCGCCCGGGAAGTCGCTGACCGCGTGCTTTTTATGGACCAGGGACTGATCGTCGAGGAAGGCTCCCCCGATGAGATCTTCTCCTCGCCGCGGAACGCCAGGACCCAGGGGTTCCTCAGCAAGGTTCTGTAACCGGAGCACGCAGT
>NZ_JAKFFD010000099.1:0-7393 GCF_036675385.1 Pseudarthrobacter sp.
GCGCCCGTATTTCGGTTCGGTAACGCAACCTCCTATGCTTAGCTGGAGCCTTTGCAAGGATTTTGGGGCGAGTAATCGTAAGGAAACCGGTATATGAGTAGTGTTCTGACAATCCGCGGCGGAGTCCCGCTTACAGGCCGCGTCAGCGTCCGGGGGGCCAAAAACCTTGTTCCCAAGGCCATGGTGGCAGCATTATTGGGCAACGAGCCGTCGGTGTTGCGGAACGTTCCGGAGATCAAGGACGTCGAGGTTGTCACCTCGCTCCTGCAGCTGCACGGAGTGACGGTGGTCAAGGATCCCGTCAGCGGCGACCTCACCCTGGATCCGAAGGCGGCCAAAACCGCCCCGAGCACGGCGATCGATGCCCACGCCGGTGATTCGCGCATCCCCATCCTGCTCTGCGGACCCCTGATCCATGCGATCGGTGAGGCCTTCATTCCGGACCTTGGCGGCTGCAAGATCGGTGACCGGCCCATCGACTACCACCTGAACGTGCTCCGCCAGTTCGGCGCCGTGGTGGAAAAGCGCCCGGGCGGCATTCACATCTCGGCTCCCAAGGGCCTGCATGGCGCCAAGATCAATCTGCCCTACCCCTCGGTGGGTGCCACGGAGCAGGTGCTGCTCAGCGCCACCCGCGCCGAAGGGATCACCGAGCTTTCCGGCGCCGCCACCGAGCCTGAGATCATCGACCTCATCGCCGTGCTGCAGAAGATGGGCGCCATCATCAGCGTCCAGACCGACCGGACCATCCGCATTGAAGGCGTCCGGGACCTGGGCGGCTACAACCACCGTGCCCTTTCGGACCGCAACGAATCGGCGTCGTGGGCTTCGGCAGCACTGGTGACCCGCGGTGACATCTTCGTCGAAGGCGCCTCGCAGCGGGACATGATGACGTTCCTGAACACCTACCGGAAGGTGGGCGGCGGCATGGACATCGGCGAGGACGGCATCCGCTTCTACCACCGGGGCGGCAAGCTCAACCCGCTGGTCCTGGAAACGGATGTGCACCCCGGGTTTATGACCGACTGGCAGCAGCCGCTGGTGGTGGCACTGACCCAGGCCGAAGGCGTCTCGATCGTCCACGAGACCGTCTACGAAAACAGGTTCGGCTTCACCGATGCGCTCATCCGGATGGGAGCCAGCATCCAGGTGCACCGCGAGTGCCTGGGCAGCGTGCCGTGCCGCTTCGGCCAGCGCAACTTCCTCCACTCCGCTGTCATCTCCGGTCCCACCCAGCTCAAGGGCGCCGACATCGACGTACCGGACCTGCGTGGCGGTTTCAGCCACCTGATCGCGGCGCTGGCCGCTTCAGGCACGTCGCGCGTGACCGGGATCGACATCATCAACCGCGGCTACGAACGTTTCACCGAAAAGCTGTCCGGCCTCGGCGCCGACTTCGACATCACCTCGACAAAGTAGCGGTGGGTACGTGAAGGAAACGGCCAAGAGCCGGGCCACTTTCGTTGTGGTCGCGGCCATAGTGCGCACGGTGCTGAACGCAATGATGAACAAGAAGTGGGAAGGCCTCGAGAACCTCCCCGCCGGCGGGTTTATTGCCGCGCCCAACCATTGCACGGAAATTGATCCGCTGATCGTGGGGCACATTCTCTACAACCAGAACCGCGCCCCGCACTTCCTGGCGAAGGCCGGGCTGTTCAAGGTTCCGGTTCTGGGCGCGGTCCTGCGGGCCACCCGGCAGATCCCGGTGGAACGCTCGACGGCGGGAGCGAACCGCTCGCTGCAGCTCGCCCAGGAGATTGTGGCGGACGGCGGGGCCATCATCATCTACCCCGAAGGTACACTCACCCGCGATCCCGCGCTGTGGCCGATGAAGGGCCACACCGGCGCTGCCCGCCTTGCCTTGGAAGGCGGCATTCCCGTGGTGCCGATCGCGCACTGGGGCGCCCATGAGGTGTTCCCGCGTTATGCGAAGCGGTTCCACCTTTTCCCGCGCAGGACGTCCCGGGTGATGGTGGGCAAGCCCGTTGACCTCAGCCAGTTCATGGGCCGGCCGCTGGACAAAGCAACGCTGACCGCGGCTACCGAGAAGATCATGGATGCCGTGACCGGTTTGCTGGCCGACATCCGCGGGGAGGAGGCTCCCGCCGAACGCTGGGACCCTTCCAAGCACAATCAAGCCACGCACGGTCGCTTCGTTGAGCGTGGCAATCCTGACGACGCTGCGGATGCCACCTGATGGCTGACGGAAGCCGTCAGGGCTCCGCCCGGTCTGTCGCCGTCCTGGGCGCCGGTTCCTGGGGTACAACGTTCGCCAAGATCCTCGCCGATGCGGCTCGGGCAGCGGGGGAACGGCGGAGCATCCGGATCTGGGGCCGGCGCAGCGAAGTGGTGGAGCAGATCAACAGCACGCACCGAAACGTCCAGTACCTGAAGGACACAGAGCTGCCGCCCAGCATCACAGCGTCCACAGACGTCAGCGAGGTGCTGGCGGGCGCGGACCTGGTGGTCCTGGCCGTTCCTGCACAGTCACTGCGACTCCAGCTCCGTGAATGGAAGCCGCTGATCGCCGCTGACGCCATGGTGGTGTCCCTGATGAAGGGCCTGGAGCTCGGCACGGACTCCCGGATGAGTGAGGTGATCAGCGACGAACTGGGGATTCCCAAGGACCGCATTGCCGTGGTTTCCGGTCCCAACCTGGCCATGGAGATCGCCCGGGAGGAACCGACTGCTTCTGTGGTGGCCTGTTCCGATGCGGCGGCCGCGGGCTGGATCGCGAGGAGCTGCACCGCACCGTACTTCCGTCCGTACACCACGGCGGATGTCGTCGGCGTGGAAATTGGCGGCATCGTCAAGAACGTCATAGCGCTGGCCGTGGGCATCTGTGAAGGTAAACAGATGGGGGACAACACCAAGGCCTCCGTGATCACCCGAGGCTTGGCCGAAACATCCAGGCTCGCCCTTGCCCTTGGTGGCGAGGCACGGACCATGGCCGGGCTGGCGGGCCTGGGGGATCTGGTGGCGACGTGTTCCTCGCCTCTGTCGCGAAACCATACGGCCGGCCGGTTGCTGGGCCAGGGACTCACTCTTGACGAGCTGGCACTGAAGATGACCCAAACAGCCGAAGGCATCAAATCCGGCCAGGCCGTGCACGAGCTAGCGGGGAAACTGGGCGTCGACATGCCCATCACCGCCGCCGTCGTTGCCGTCCTGGCCGGCAAACTGTCCGTTGACCAACTGGGGCCGCTGCTGCTGGCCCGGGACCTGAAACCCGAAGGCGATTACTGACGATGTCCGATGAAAACCTGGCCGCAGCGGACTCAGCCCCCCGGGCCAAACCCCGCGTCGCGGTCCTCTTTGGTGGCCGGTCCAGTGAACATGCCGTGAGCTGCGTGACCGCCGCCGGTGTCCTGGGCGCCATCAACAAAGACAAGTACGATGTCATCCCCATCGGCATCGCCAAATCGGGGCAGTGGGTGCTGGTCGCGGGGGATACCGCCCAGTGGTCGCTGTCCGCGTCGTCTCTGCCGGAGGTGCCGCCGTCGTCGGAAACGGTGACACTGGCTGAGGTCGGCGGCGAGCACCAGTTGATCGTCACCTCACCGAACCAGGTCCCGCTGGAACTCGGCACGGTGGACGTTGTGTTTCCGCTGCTTCACGGTCCCTTTGGCGAGGACGGCACCATCCAGGGGCTCCTGGAACTGTCCGACACCCGCTACGTCGGCGCCGGCGTGCTCGCGTCGGCTGTGGGCATGGACAAGCACTACATGAAGGTTGTGTTCGAGGCCGCCGGGCTGCACGTGGGGCCCTACGTCGCCGTCACGGACCGTCAGTGGGTCAAGGACGCGGAGGCCGTCCGCAAGCAGGTGGATCAGCTCGGCTTTCCCGTGTTCGTGAAGCCGGCGCGGGCGGGTTCGTCCATGGGGATCTCCAAGGTGGACTCGCTTGAGGAACTCGACGCCGCCGTCGAGGAAGCCCGGCGCCACGACCTCAAGCTGGTCATCGAGGCCGGCATCGTCGGGCGTGAGATTGAGTGTGCCGTCCTAGAAGGACGCGGGACCGATTCCCCCCGGACGTCCATGCCCGGTGAAATTTCCGTCGCCGCCGGAACGCACGAATTCTACGATTTCAACGCGAAGTATGTTGAGGACGACGCCGCCGCGCTGAGCTGCCCCGCCGACATCCCCGAGGAAGCCATCGTGCGGGTGCGGGAACTTGCGGCAGCTGCCTTCGACGCAGTGGGTGCGGAAGGCTTGAGCCGAGTGGACTTCTTCTATACGCCCGACGGCGAACTGATTATCAATGAGATTAACACCATGCCAGGGTTTACGCCCAAGAGCATGTACCCGCAGATGTGGGCAGCATCGGGCCTGGACTACGCGGACCTGATCGATGAGCTGATCTACCTGGCCCTGAACCGGAAGACCGGCCTGCGCTAGTCCTACTTGCTGGAGGGCAGGTTCTGCAGGTCTTCCTGACCCACGCAGTTCCGGTTGGCCGGGATCTTACCGGCTGAGGCGGAAAGATCCGCCAGGACAGTTGCGGAGCTGATTATCTCCGGATCCATCAGGATTTCCGTGGCGGGTTCGCGGCCGAAGGTAGTGAGTGTCCACACCGGATCGCCCTCCTTGATGACCCAGTCGATGCCGTTGACACTGACGCAGCGGTCCGTCGTCGGGCCTGGAACGTTGACGCCGCAGCGCAGGATCACCTGAGACGGGTCCCCCCAGGCGGCGGTGGCCTGGCTGTTGGTTTTCCGCAGGGCAGCATCGCCGATGGCGTCCGGAAGGGCCACCATCATCGGAGCGCAGGCCGGGTTCGCCGCGTCGCCTGCGGCGGTGACATCCACAGTCGGGGCACAGGCGGACAGAACGGCTCCTGCGAGGGACGCAGTCAGCAGGATTCCAGACACGCGGACAGGCAAGGAAAGACGGGGATTGCGCATCCATCCAGCCTATCGCTCACCTGTCCTGAGGGGTTTCACAGGCTGTCAAAGCGGGCGTCATGTACGTCGCGTTTCTGAGAAATGTACTCCGCAAATCGAACACCGGAGTCTGTGTAAATGCTTGAATCAAGTAAGCTGGGCTAGAACGTCCAGTGACTGGACTTTGCTTGTACGACGACGTATAGCGTCCCACTTGGGCATTCCAAGTGGTACAGCAACTTTCCAGAAAATCTGCAGCCGGGGGGCAATCAAGTGAAAAAGATCAGTGGCATGGCCCGTCAATGCGTAGTGGCCGTGGGGTTGGCCCTGCTGATGGGCAGTGCGACGATTCCCGCCGCATACGCCGATGGCGAGGAAACTCCTGTGGTTGTAGACATTCCGACGGCCCTGCCGTCGGGAGACCTTACGCCTGGTGGGGATGTTACCGAACCCGGTGGAGTGACTGACCCCGGTGAAGTGACCGCCCCTGGAGGGGACGTCGCCCAACCCGGTGGAGTGACTGACCCCGGTGGGGAAGCTACCGACTCTGGTGGAGACCCGGGAACCGGAGAATCTGGTGGAACCGGGACGGACACCGGATCAGCCCCCGCGGAATTGCCCAGGCGGCTTCAGCAGCGGATCCCCGAGGGGTTGACTGCAGACAGCCAAGTAGCCGTTCCGGCCTCGGACGAAGCCACAGCCACGCCGGTACCTAGTATCACGCCAGAAGCGAGTGAGACTGCTGTACCGATAGCGCTGCCCGAGCCAGTAACTAAGACCATCGATGCCGTGGTTGCCACAGCGACCGGCAGCCCACTCTACGTACAGCTCCTGACCGTGCTCGTTCTCATCGGCGCAGGCATGGCCTACTTCCGTGTTCTGGGGTCCAAAGGGACCCGAGTTCCTTCCAAGTCCGTGAAGTAGCAGGCGGACCATGGCGAATACCAAACAAACGCCAGACTCGGCGAGCCGTAAACCGCGAATCACACTCTTGACACACTCCTACTGGCCAGAGAGCAGTCCCCCGCAACGACGATGGACTGCTCTGGTCAAGGAGTTGAGTATAGGCGGCTGGCAGATAGACGTCGTGACGCCTGTGGCGCACACCCCTCACGGGCGCCGGGAACTCACGCGCAGGGTGGCGGGCCGTGCATTGCTGTCGCAGAAGGGCGAGTACTCCGAACTGATCAGGCGCGTTCCTTATTTGAGGCACGGCAATTCCCACGCTGCGAAATTTATCGACCAATGCTTTTCGGCAGTACTTTCCGTTCCCTTGGGTCTTCTGACCCGCCGCTCCGACGTCCTCATTGTCACGGCTCCGAGCCTCCCCATGCTGGGCTCCGGCTATGTCCTTGCGCGGCTTCGCGGAATTCCGCTGGTCGTGGAAATGCGGGACGCCTGGCCGGACCTTGCCCGGGACGCGCGCCTAGTGCAGGGCAAGGTCAAGAGCCTGGCCGAATGGGCAGTCGAATTTGTGCAGCGACGTGCTGATCTTGTAGTGACGGTGACGGAGGGCTTTGCGGAAACGTTGCGCGACCGCGGCCTAAAGAATGTTGCCACCATCAGCAATGGTGTCCGCTTGGAGACACTTCCTGTACTGGAGGCTCCGGCGTTGGAGCGGGCGGTATTCGAGGCACTCTATCTGGGTAACCACGGTAAGAGCCAGCGGCTAGAAATCGCTATTCAAGCCAGTGCCCTTGTGGGCCATTCAATGCATCTCCACATGGTGGGCCATGGAGTCCAGCGCCCTGCCCTGGAGAAGCTCGCCAAAGAGTTGAATGCGCCTGTCACTTTCCACGATTCCCTGCACGGACAGGAAGTCATGGACCGCTATGCATCCGCGGACACCTGCGTGGTGTCCTTGCGGGACGATTGGAAGTCCTTCAAGACGACGGTTCCGTCAAAAACGTACGAAGTCCTGGCAATTGGCCGCCACGTCACCGCCATCGTTCAGGGAGAAGCTGCCCGGATCGTGGAAGAATCCGGCGCCGGGGATATTGTCCCCAGCAGCCCTGAAGCAGTTGCCGAGCTGTGGAAGTCCCTGGCCAGGGACCGCGGACAGCTGATACGCAGCAGTGACAGCCGCCAGTGGGTCAAAGAACATGCGGACTTCCCGTTACTCGCCGCAAAGTACATGGAGCTGATCCAGGGACTGCTCGAAGCTAGGCGTGGTCCACGTACATGAAGCAGCTTTTCACCAATCTTCGCCTCGCTGCCGGGACAGCGCGGGAGCATCTGACGGATGATCCCGCCCTGCTTATGCTGCAGATTTCACGCCGGCTGCCGTCCCGCCTGGTGCATCCCGTAGCCGGGATATTGCGGCGTACCTCCGGCGTGGATCCAGTAGCGGTCCCTGTGCTGCTGGCCGGCCTGATCGGCGGCGAGCAGAGTGACGTGGTTGGTCGCCTCGAAAGTGCCCTGACCCGTGACAGCTTGTCTGCGGAGCAGGCACGGTCAATGGCGGATGTCGCCTTGGTTGCCAACCGCCCGGACCTGGCTGACTCCTTTCTG
>NZ_JAKFFD010000149.1:0-29941 GCF_036675385.1 Pseudarthrobacter sp.
ACCTCCTGGAACGGCAGCTGGGGGCCACGTTGGCCCGGTGCTGGCCGGCGCGGTGCTGGCCGGACCGGCGCGGGCCAGGCCAGCGTGGCCCCGGCTTGGTGGCGGCGGCCCACCGTGGCAGGCTTAGACACTGCACCAGAATTTCCGGGAGGAATCCACCATGGCCGCAGCCCAGACCACACGAACCAGGACTCCGGCGTCCAACACGGCCACCTGGCGGGACGTGACGCCTGCCGAAATCGTCCTGGTGGGCGGACCGGAGGAATACCTAGGCATCCGTGCCATGGACCATGTCCGCGCCCAGGTGCGGACGGCGTTTCCCGACGTGGAAGTCAGCCGCCTCACGGCCGGAACGTACGAAGCCGGGACCCTCGCCATGCAAGTCAGCCCCTCACTCTTCGGTGAGCGCAAACTGATCGAAGTCGAAGGCGTTGAAGCCATGAACGATGCCTTCCTGGCCGACGCACTGACCTATCTGGCCCGCCCGGAGCCGGATGCGGTGCTCGTCCTGCGCCACGCCGGGGGAGTCCGCGGCAAGAAGCTCCTCGATGCCGTCAAGGCCGGCGGTTGGCCGGTAGTTGACTGCCAGCCCCTGAAGAAGGATGCGGATAAGGCCACTTTCGTGGCAACGGAATTCAGGGCCGCCGGACGCAAGATCAGCTCGGACGCCGTGCAGACGCTGGTTAATGCCGTCGGCGCCAACCTTTCGGAGCTCGCGGCGGCGTGCAGCCAGCTGATCGCGGATGCCACGGGAGCAGTGACCCCGGAGTTGGTGGACCGCTACTACGGTGGCCGGATCGAGGCCACGGCCTTCAAGGTCGCGGACGCTGCCATGGCCGGAAACGGTCCAGTGGCGCTGTCCACCCTTCGCCACGCGCTGGCCACCGGGGCTGATCCGGTTCCGCTGGTTGCCGCGCTGGCAGCCAAGCTGCGGACGGTGGCCAAAGTAGCCGGCGCCCAGGGATCCCCGGCGCAGATCGCCCGGGAACTGGGCATGCAGCCCTGGCTCGTGGAGCAGGCCCAGCGCGATGTGCGCCGCTGGACCCCGGAGGGTCTGGTCCGCTCCATCCAGGCCACCGCCGAGGCCGATGCCCAGGTCAAGGGCCTTTCGCGTGATCCCGTCTATGCCGTTGAACATGCGGTGACCGTCATCGCAACCTCTGTGCGCGGGCACTGACGTCAGCTGACCGGGCCTGCGGTAGGTGGCTCTGGCGCAGAGACGCTGGCGGCTTAAAGATGTGTGGCCGGCACCCATCGGGTGCCGGCCACAATCATCAGTTCAGGTGAACTGGAAACCTTACAGCGCGTTGACCTTCTTGGAGATGGCCGACTTGCGGTTTGCTGCGTTGTTCTTGTGCAGAACACCCTTGCTGACAGCCTTGTCCAGCTTGCGGCCGGCAACAAGCAGGGCAGCGGCAGCTGCATCCTTGTCGGTGGACTCAACGGCGGTGTTGACGGCGCGGATGGCCGTCTTCAGCTCAGACTTGACTGCGTTGTTGCGCAGGCGAGCCTTCTCGTTGGTAAGGATGCGCTTCTTCTGGGACTTGATATTAGCCACGTGTGAACTCTCTTTTTAATGCGGAAATGGTCTAGAGGGCTTTCAGATTGGCCATTGACTGAGCGGCGTGGGGATACCTATGGCGGCCAACCATCAGTGGCCGTCGACCTGCACGGACACACAGCTATACAGAATAGCAGACCCCCCGGAAGCTGGCCATTTGGCGGGCTATTTCCAGCCGTGTCGGCGCCGTATGCCTGCAGCCACCAGATCGAAGCGTTTCCGGTCCAGAACTGCACCTTCGCGCCGGATGGCGTCCGGGCTGATCTGCAGGATCCGTCCAAGGTTTGCCTCGCTGGGCCGCTGCTGGCGGTCCCAACTGCCAGTTCCGATGTCCACGTAGTCTCCGGATCCGTTGCCGGCATGGTCATGGTCCCTGCTGGTGAGCATTACCCCCAGCAGGTACCGTCCGCTCTTGCCCACCAGCAGAACCGGACGGTCTTTGCCCCGGGTGTGGTCCTCCTCATACGGCACCCAAGTCCACACAATCTCGCCGGGGTCGGGACTGCCGTCGGGCTGCGGCGCGTACCGGATGGACGCCGCGCCGGCAAAGTCGCCAGGATAGACGCCGTGCGGGGCCGGCCTCACCGGCGCCGCCTGGCGGGCCGGTGCAGGCGTGTACGGTCCGGCAGATCGGGTTGCACCGGTACGGAACTTCTGCAGGACCCTGACGGACGTCCGGACAGCGTTGGCCAAGGAGCGGAGGTTGATAGGCATGGGCCAAGACTATCGCCGGGCCACCGTGCCGGGTTTGACCTGAATGCAATACGATGCGCCCGGACGTGGGAGACTGGAGGTTCCAAATGTGCGGTCCAGCCGCAGGGTGCCTCCGGTGCGTCCTGGCGGGGGTCGCACGAATGTCAACAGTAAGGACCCTGCGTGTCTCCCATGGCCCGCACCGCCCCGGTGCCCGCCGCGACTGATCCGGCCATCATTCGGAATTTCTGCATCATCGCGCACATTGACCACGGTAAATCAACCCTGGCTGACCGCATGCTGCAGTTCACCGGGGTGGTTAAGTCCCGCGATATGAAGGCCCAGTACCTGGATCGCATGGACATCGAGCGCGAACGCGGTATCACCATTAAGTCCCAGGCGGTCCGCATGCCCTGGGAACTCGACGGGACCAGCTACGCGCTGAACATGATCGACACCCCCGGCCACGTGGACTTCACCTACGAAGTGTCCCGTTCGCTGGCGGCCTGCGAAGGCGCAGTGCTGCTCGTTGACGCGGCGCAGGGCATTGAGGCCCAGACCCTCGCGAACCTGTACCTGGCGATGGAAAACAACCTCACCATCATCCCGGTACTGAACAAGATCGACCTCCCGGCAGCCCAGCCTGAGAAGTACGCGGCCGAACTGGCCAGCCTGATCGGCGGCGACCCCGACGACGTGCTCCGCGTCTCTGGCAAGACCGGCATGGGCGTCGAGGTCCTGCTGGACAAGATCGTCCGCGATCTGCCGGCCCCCGTAGGGGACCCGAACGCCCCCGCGCGCGCCATGATCTTCGACTCGGTCTACGACACGTACCGCGGTGTGGTTACCTACGTCCGTGTGGTTGACGGCATGCTCCACCCCCGTGAACGCATCCAGATGATGTCCACCCGGGCCACCCACGAACTCCTCGAGATCGGGGTGAGCTCCCCGGAGCCCACCCCCTCCCAGGGTCTCGGGGTTGGCGAAGTGGGCTACCTCATCACCGGTGTGAAGGACGTCCGCCTGTCCAAGGTCGGCGACACCGTCACCAACCTCGCCAAGCCTGCCACGGCCTCCCTTCCCGGCTACGCCGATGCCAAGCCGATGGTCTTCTCCGGCCTGTATCCGCTGGACGGCACGGACTACCCGGTGCTCCGCGATGCGCTGGAGAAGCTGATGCTCAACGACGCCGCCCTGGTGTACGAGCCCGAAACGTCGGCCGCGCTCGGCTTCGGCTTCCGCGTCGGCTTCCTCGGCCTGCTTCACCTTGAAATCACCAGGGAGCGGCTCGAACGCGAATACAATCTTGACCTGATCTCCACCGCCCCCAACGTGGAGTATGAAGTGACGCTGGAGGACAAGAAGGTGGTCCATGTGACCAACCCCAGCGAATACCCTTCCGGCAAGATCGCAGAGGTCCGCGAGCCGATGGTGGCTGCCACCATCCTGGCGCCGAATGAGTTTGTGGGCGCCATCATGGAGCTCTGCCAGAGCCGCCGCGGTGTTATCGGCGGCATGGACTACCTGTCCGAGGACAGGGTCGAAATCCGCTACCGGCTGCCGCTCGCTGAGATCGTGTTCGATTTCTTTGACATCCTCAAATCCAAGACCCGGGGCTACGGTTCGCTGGACTGGAAAGCCGACGGCGAGCAGGTGGCCGACCTGGTCAAGGTGGACATCATGCTCCAGGGCGAACAGGTGGATGCCTTCTCCGCCATCACGCACCGCGAGAAGGCCTATGCCTACGGTGTGATGATGACCGGCAAACTGCGCGAGCTCATTCCCCGCCAGCAGTTCGAAGTGCCCATCCAGGCTGCCATCGGCTCCAGGATCATCGCCAGGGAAAGCATCCGCGCCATCCGCAAGGACGTTCTGGCCAAGTGCTACGGCGGCGACATTTCCCGGAAGCGCAAGCTGCTGGAGAAGCAGAAGGAAGGCAAAAAGCGCATGAAGATGGTGGGCCGCGTTGAGGTCCCCCAGGAAGCCTTCATCGCTGCGCTGACCACCGACGAGTCCAAGGACAAGGCCAAGAAGTAGTGATGACAGTGGCCGGCAACACCGGAGGCCCCTGCAATGCCTAGCATTCTTCCGCTCGGCGACCCCGCGCCGTCGGACGGTCTGCTGCCCGCCCAGGCAGTGGCCGGTTCCGCGGACCGGGCTTTCGGGCTGTACGTGCACATCCCGTTCTGCGCTGTTCGTTGCGGATACTGCGACTTCAACACCTACACGGCCACCGAACTGGGCGGCGGAGCGTCACAGGACGCGTACGCCACCACGGCCGTGTCCGAAGTCGACTTTGCCGCCACAGTCCTGCGGCACTCGGGTCTCCCGGACCGTCCGCTGAGCACAGTCTTCTTCGGCGGCGGCACTCCCACGCTGCTCCCGGCGGAAGACCTCGCACGGATCCTGACGGCCGCCGTCGGGCACTGGGGCCTGGAACCCGGCGCCGAAGTGACCACCGAAGCAAACCCGGACTCGGTCACCCCGGCATCCCTTCAGGTTCTGGCCGATGCCGGCTTCACCCGGGTTTCCTTCGGCATGCAGTCTGCCGTTCCCCATGTCCTGAAGGTCCTGGACCGCACGCACACGCCCAGCCGCGTGCCGCAGGTGGTGCAGTGGGCGCGCGATGCCGGACTGGCCGTGAGCCTGGACCTGATCTACGGGACACCGGGGGAGTCCCTGGAGGACTGGCGGTTCTCCCTGGAGACGGCCCTCTCCTACCAGCCTGACCACATCAGTGCCTACGCGCTGATCGTGGAAGACGGCACCAAGCTGGCAGCCCAGATCCGCCGTGGTGACGTCCCGGGAATCGACGACGACGACCACGCCGACAAATACGAACTCGCCGACCAGCTGATCGGCGCTGCAGGCCTCAGCTGGTACGAGGTCAGCAACTGGTCCCGGACGCCGGAGCAGGCATGCCGGCACAACCTCGCGTACTGGCGCGGGGACGACTGGTGGGGCATCGGGCCTGGTGCACATTCACACGTGGGCGGGGTGCGGTGGTGGAACGTCAAGCACCCCACGGCCTACGCCGGACGGCTCGCTCAGGGCCTGTCACCGGCGGCCGGGCGGGAAACGCTCGACGCCGAAACCCGCGACGTGGAGCGCGTGATGCTTGAGGCCCGGCTCGTGTCGGGACTGGCCACGTCAACGCTGGGCGAGCACGGCCGTCACGCCATGGCCGGGCTCATTGCCGACGGCCTGGTGGAGCCGCCGGCTGCCTTCCACGGCACGCTGGTATTAACCCTGAAGGGCCGCCTGCTGGCCGACGCCGTGGTCCGCAGGATCCTGCCGGACTGACGAATTAAAGCAACGCGGGGTCACTTCCTGCCCAATACAATGCGATTATCGGGCGTGTAGTGACCCCGCGTTGTGGCCGTTACTTGATCCAGCGCAGGTTGTACTGGTAACGGTGGGGCTGGCCCTTGTTGACATGGATACCTGCGGCCACGGAGAAGCAGGTCAGGGCAATCCAGATCAGGGTGGCGATGACGGCGAAGATGTTTCCGATCACCGGAATGAACACCAGGAGATTGGCCACCAGCGCCGCGATGGTGGGCGGCAGGCTGAAGTTCAGCGCTTCCTTGGATTCCTGGGCGGTGAACGGCCCGCGCTCACGGAAAATCAGGTATATCAACAGCGACGGAACGCAGCCGAGGATCCCGCCGAAGTGTGCCAGCGTGGCCCACTGGCGGTCTTCGCTGGCCGTCAGGGGCAGCGCATTAGCCGGAACGCCCTGGTACTCGGAACGGCCCTGGCCGCCGTGGTCGTCCCGGTGCTCGCGTGCGTTTTGTGCCACGGTTTTCTTCCTTCGAAAGTGCAATGGTGCTGGGTTGGAGAATGCCGGACTGAAGCAACTGCAGCCTCCGCAGTACCAAGAATACTGGTTCAGCCACCAAATGCTGCCGCCAGGAGCGGATCCGGTGTCAGGGCACCGTCAGGAAGTCGATGACTTCCTCCACCCTCCCGAGCAGTGACGCTTCCAGGTCCGCGTAACTGCGGACAGCGCCCAGCAGCTTTTGCCAGCCAAGCCCGATGTCTTCCTTGGTGGAGTGCGGCCAGCCGAACGCTGCCAGGATGCCGGTCTTCCAGTCCTGCCCGCGGGGCACCACCGGCCACTGTTCGATGCCCAGGACAGCAGGCCGGATGGCCTGCCACACGTCAACGTAAGGGTGCCCGACGATCAGGACGTTCCCGGCCGCACCGGGGGAGGCCATCACGGCAGCCGCGATGCGCCACTCCTTCGAGTCGGGCACCAGGTGGTCCACCAGGACCCCCAGCCGCCGTCCCGGACCGGGACCGAATGCGGCCACCGCCCCCGCCAGGTCATCAATGCCATGCAAAGGCTCGACGACGATGCCCTCTACGCGGAGATCGTCACCCCAGACTTTTTCCACGAGTTCGGCGTCGTGTTTTCCCTCCACCCAGATTCTGCTGGCTTTGGCCACCTGGGCACGCTGGCCGGCAACGCGGACCGAGCCGGACGCCGTCCGGCCGGCGGCCACGGGGGCGGCCTGCCGGGGCGCCGGGGGAACGAGCCGGATGGGCTGACCCTCCAGGAGGAACCCGAAGCCCAGCCGGAAGGACCGGGACTTGCCGCGCCGGTCTTCGAGGGCCACTACATGCATGCCGCCGGACTTCTCCACCCGGGTCACCGCTCCCACCCAGCCGGACTGGGCGTCTTCAAGAACCATGCCGCGTTCCACGGGAACCTCAGGCAGTTCGCTCTTGACGGGCGCGGTGATCTCCTGCGGACCCCAGTTCTGGTACTGCATGGATTGATTCCGCCTTGCCGCTAGATCCTGGCCCGGAATTTCGCCCGGAGCGGTACCAATGCTAACAACGGGGTGACTCATATTAGACTGTTAGCACTTGGGCATGTCGAGTGCTAACCCTGCAGTGACCACGGATGGAGGTGGAGTATGAGCGAGCCGCGCAAACTCGAAGTACTGCGCGCCATCGTGGAGGACTATGTGCACTCCCGCGAGCCAGTAGGTTCAAAAGCGCTCGTGGAACGCCACCACCTCGGCGTGTCCAGTGCCACCATCCGCAACGACATGGCGGCCTTGGAAGACGACGGCCTGATCACGGCCCCGCACACCAGCGCCGGACGGATCCCCACAGACAAAGGCTATCGGCTGTTTGTGGACCAGATTTCAGCGGTAAAGCCGCTTTCCCACGCGGAACGGCGTGCCATCCAGTCGCTGCTGGAGGGCGCCGACGATCTGGACGACGTCCTGGACAGGACCGTCAGGATGCTGTCGCAGCTGACCAACCAGGTCGCCGTAGTGCAGTATCCGCATCTGAGCCGCGCCACCATCCGCCACATCGAATTCGTCCTGCTCGCGCCCCGGCAGGTCCTGGTGGTCCTCATCGCCACCACCGGCAAGGTCGAACAGCGCGTGATCGACATCGGCCAGGACCTCGGCGACGACGCCATCGCCGCGCTGCGGACACACTTCCTCGGATCACTCGCGGGCATCTCGCTGAGCCGGCTGACCCCCTCGCTGCCCGGAGTCGTTTCGTCCGTCAGCCCGGGCCAGCGCGCGGCGGCCCAGGCCCTGGCCCACGGGCTGGAAACGCTCGCCCACAGCAGTCGCGAGGAACGCATGGTCATGGCCGGAACGGCGAACCTCGCCCGCTCCAATGTGGATTTTCCGCTCAGTATCGGACCGGTCCTGGAAGCGCTCGAGGAGCAGGTTGTCCTGCTGCGCCTCCTGAGCGACATGGCGCAGGATCCGAGGGGCGTGGCAGTCAGCATCGGGCGTGAAAACCCGTACGACGGACTAGCGGAAGCCTCCGTGGTGGCCACGGGCTACGGACCAGACAGCACTGCCAAGATCGGTGTGCTCGGCCCTACCCGGATGGACTACCCCACCACCATGGCCGCCGTCAGGGCAGTAGCCCGTTACCTTTCAAGAATTCTGGGTCCGTAACAGCATCACGGTCCAGGCACGAAGAGCAGTGCCGGCAGCACGCCTGCCGTCAGTACAACAAGGAAGAGATACGAACTTTGAGCAGCCACTACGACGTCCTCGGAGTCTCGCCGGAAGCCACCGGGGAAGAGATCAAGAAGGCCTACCGCAAGCTGGCCCGCACTCTCCACCCGGACGTAAACCCCGGGGACGATGCATCGGACCGCTTCAAGGCCGTGACCCATGCCTACGAGGTACTTTCGGACCCGCAAAAGCGCCGGATCTATGACACCACCGGCAATGAGAACGGCACCGACAACGGGTTCGGCGGCGGTGGATACTCCGGCCAGGGCTTCGCGTTCCAGGACATCTTCGACACGTTCTTCGGGGCCGGCGGCACCTCCGGCCCCGCTTCCCGGGTCCGCCGCGGCCAGGACGCGCTGATCAGTGTACGGATCGAACTCCGCGATGCCGTGTTCGGCGTCAACCGGAAACTCGAAGTGGACACAGCCGTCACCTGCCCCACCTGCAACGGGTCATGCTGCCGCGACGGCAGCCACCCTGTGCGCTGTGATATCTGCGGCGGCAGCGGCCAGGTCCAGCGCGCGGTGCGCTCCATCCTGGGCCAGGTCATGACGGCGGCCCCATGTGGCAGTTGCGAAGGCTTCGGGACGGTCATCAAGGACCCCTGCAACGAATGCAGCGGCCAGGGCCGCATCCGCAGCCGGCGGTCGCTCACCATCAAGGTGCCGGCCGGTGTTGCCACGGGCACCCGGATCCAGCTCTCCGGGCAGGGCGAAGCAGGCCCGGCCGGCGGACCGTCCGGGGACCTGTACGTGGAACTCCGGGTCAACAACGACGCCACGTACGCACGCGACGGTGACGACCTGCACGCAACGCTGCACATCCCGATGACTGCCGCCGCCCTAGGCACCGAGCTGTCACTGGAAACCTTTGACGGGCTGCAGGAAATCGACGTCAAGGCAGGGACGCAGTCAGGGGAGATCATCACGCTCCGTGGACTCGGCGTGACGCACCTGCGCGGTTACGGCCGCGGGGACCTGATGGTCCATCTGCAGGTGGAGACGCCGGCCAAGCTGGATGCCGCGCAGGAGGATCTCCTGCGGCAGCTGGCGAAGCTCCGGGGCGAGCAGTTCACGGAAGGCAAACTGGCTGCCAGCGGCGGCGTCTTTGCCAAGCTGCGGGACCGGTTCGGTAACCTGTAGCGGTGAGCAATCCCGTTTTCTTCAGCGGTGCCGGGTCGCTGGACGGTCTGGTGCCCGGTGCCCGTTTTGTCCTTCAAGGGCCGGAGGCACGCCACGCCGTGACCGTAAAACGGCTATCTCCCGGAGAGGCGGTGGACATTGCCGATGGCGCCGGAAGGCGGCTGACGGGAACTGTTGTGTCGGCGTCGCCCGCGGAGCTCACCGTGGAATGCTCCGCCCTCGTTGTGGAGGACCGGCCCGACATCCGGCTTGTGCTGGTGCAGGCCCTGGCCAAGGGGGACCGCGATGAACTGGCCGTGGAAACGGCAACCGAACTCGGGATTGATGCCGTAGTTCCCTGGCAGTCCGAGCGATCAATTGTCCGCTGGAAGGGTGAGCGCGCGGCCAAGGCCCACGCAAAATGGCAGTCCGTGGTCACTGCCGCCGCCAAGCAGGCACGCCGCGCCTGGATCCCCGAGGTGCGCGCCGCCGTCGAAACGCCAGGCCTTGCGGCGGCCGTGGCGGCAGCGGATCTGGCCGTAATCCTGCACGAAGACGCGGTCCGGCCGCTCCGGTCTGTCCTGGAATCATGGCAGGGCACCCAGGCTGACGGCGGACCCCGGGAAATTCTGCTCATCGTTGGTCCGGAGGGCGGAATCAGTCCCCGCGAAGTCACCCGGCTTTGCGACGCCGGCGCCGTGACGGCGCTCTTGGGACACCACGTCCTGAGGTCATCCACGGCCGGACCGGCAGCGGTTGTTCTGGCGAGTGATGTACTGGGACGCTGGACAGCACCGGTATCCTGAGGCCGACTGCTGCGCGGGCTGTTACCGGACGTTGAAGTTCCGCGTATCCACATTCAGCTCCTGGCTGGTGCCGGCCGCATCCACCTGCGAAACGCGGAGCTCGTAACTCCCCGAGGACAGGCTAAGGGCAAGCGTAAAGACTCCGGACTGGGCGGCTTCGGCAGCTGCAGTGGTCTCCCCGGTCAGGTAGGGCGCCTTGTTCCCGTTCGCTTCGGCCCGCAGGATCTGCCAGCGGAGTTTACCGCCCGGAACCGTGCTGCGGCCGGTGATCTTGACGCTTCCGCCGGCCAAATCAGTCCCTTCCTGCGGATCGATGATCCACACGGGCGCCACCATTCCGGCAGCTCGGGACATGGGGTCGCCAAGCTGGACGTGGTCGAAGGCAACGTAATCGGTGTGGCTATCCACCAGGATCCTGACCTGGATCTGCTGGCCGGAATCGATCAGGCCGGAACTCGCGGCCGCTGCCGTAGCGGTAAAGACCAGTTGCTGAATGGCGCGGCCGGCCATGTCGGCGTCGAGATTGCTGTTAAAGGCATCCTCCGAGACGTCGACGGTAATGACGTTCTTGCCGGAGATGGACGAGGCGAGTTTTTCGGGATCCTGCCAGGGCGTGAAGAAATCCGGGTCCAGCGGCTTCTCGGACATCATGGCCCGCAGGGCGCGGGTCACTGGATTCTCCTGCTCCGGCACGTCCCGGAACTCCCGGTATAGGAACACGTTGCTGTTGCTTCGGCCAATCCAGTAGACCGGGGCCTTATTCGAGGACTGTGTGGTTTCCAGGGGCGCGCTGGTGGAAGGTGCCCCCGGGGAGCCGGTGGCGGCAGCACTGGAGTTTGCCGTCAGGTTGGGCTCAGGGCTGGGGTCCGCGATACAACCGGTGAGAAGGAGGAATGCTGGCAGCAGGCCCAGGAAACGTTGCGGACGAAAACGCGGCGCGACGCGCCTGGCACTGAGGGGGGTCGCTGTTTCCGGCACTCTCGTGGCCTGTCCTTTCCGGCTGTGAAATGGCGAGGCCTGGGCCCCGTGAGCCGGTCCCCGGACGGCTATGATTTCCAGCATCGCATAGCCAGCTCCGCCAGAAAGACCGAATCCGGGCTGCCGGCCCAACTGCAACGGGAACGATATGAGCCCGATATGAAGTTGATACCTAATGACGCCAACCGTCCCGCAGTATGCCGGTGACGGGCACCCTCGCCGGGGACCGCCTGACGCTGCCGGGAGGTGCCTCCTGGCGTAAGATGGAAGGACTCCGCTGGCTCCTGCATGCTCGGCAACAGCCCCCACGCAGCAGCCGGCGCACTTAATTTTTCGAACTGGAGGGGACCACGGGCCTGCGGGCCAGCACCATGACTGAATCAGCGAACGGAAAGCGCCGGCTCAATACTGACCGCGCCGCCGGAGAATTCCCCCATTCACTTCCCGGTGTCCGGACGGAGGTGGTTCTCTTTGACAACTCCGATCAGATGGTCCAATCGCTCGGCAGCCATGACGAGGCCCTGCGTTACATCGAAGAGCAGTTCCCGTCCGTTAACTTCCACGTCCGCGGAAACGAACTGTCCCTCAGCGGCCCTGCCAACGAAGTTCCCCGCATCATGCGGCTGCTGCATGAAGTGCGCGGCCTCGTGGCCCGTGGCACAGTCATCAGCCCCGCGGTGTTGCACCAGCTCGTCGCCTTGCTCCGCAGCCAGTCATTGCAGAACCCTGTGGACGTCCTCACCCATGACATCCTCTCCAGCAGGGGGAAGACCATACGGCCCAAGACGCTGAACCAGAAGAACTACGTGGACGCGATTGATGCGAACACGGTGATCTTCGGGATTGGCCCTGCAGGCACGGGTAAGACGTACCTCGCGATGGCCAAGGCCGTCCAGGCGCTGCAGCAGAAAGAAGTCAGCCGTATTATCCTGACCCGGCCCGCAGTCGAGGCCGGCGAGCGGCTGGGGTTCCTGCCGGGCACCCTGAGCGACAAGATCGATCCCTATCTGCGCCCGCTGTACGACGCGCTGCACGACATGATGGACCCCGAGTCCATCCCGCGCCTGATGGCCGCCGGGACCATCGAAGTGGCGCCGCTGGCTTACATGCGAGGACGCACGCTCAACGACGCCTTCATCATCCTGGACGAAGCGCAGAACACCACACCTGAACAGATGAAGATGTTCCTCACGCGTTTGGGTTTCGGGTCCAAAATGGTGGTCACCGGAGACGTCACCCAGGTGGACCTGCCCTTCGGCACACGCTCGGGGCTGCGGATCGTGGAGGAGATCCTGCAGGGGATCGAGGACGTAAACTTCACCCTCCTGGACGACACGGACGTGGTCCGCCACCGGCTTGTGGGCGACATCGTGCGTGCCTACAGTCTCTGGGACGATGTCCAGCGGAACAAAGTAAAACACTCGGTAAGCCGGGTAAAGCGGGGGGAAAGCGCGTGAGCATTGAAGTAAACAACGAATCCGGCATCCAGGTTGATGAAGCGGAGCTCGTAGCGCTGTCCCGGTACGTTTTTGAGCAGCTGTACATCCACCCGCAGGCTGAACTCTCCATTCTCCTGGTGGATGAACCCGCCATGGAAAAGCTCCACATCGAGCTTATGGACGAGCCGGGATCCACCGATGTGCTCTCGGTCCCCATGGACGAGCTGACCCCCGGCACGCCGGACCGGCCCACTCCCCAGGGGATGCTGGGTGACATCGCCGTCTGCCCCCAGGTGGCTCAGGTGCAGGCCGTCACTGCCGGGCACTCCCTGCAGGATGAGATGCTGCTGCTGACCACGCATGGGATCCTCCACCTGCTCGGCTATGACCACGCAGAGCCCGAGGAAAAGGAAGAAATGTTCGGCCTCCAGCGCCAGCTGCTTTCCGGCTTCACCGGCAAAGAAGCACCTGCCGAGACCACGCAGTGACGCCCCTGCTCCTTGTCGGCATGGCCCTGGCGTTCCTCGGTACCGCAGCACTCCTGACCGCAGCCGAAGCCGCGTTCACGTTCCTTTCCCGGCATGACGCCGAAGACGCCCTGCTGAAAAGCCGCGGAAACGCCATGAAGCGCATCCTGGCCCAGCCGGTGGCGCATATCCGGGCCCTACGGTTCTGGCGGGTCTGGTTCGAGATGGCTTCAGCCGTAGCGGTGGCCGTCCTGCTCCACAGCCTGCTGGACAACGTCTGGCTGGCCGGGCTGGCCGCCACTGGGATCATGGCCCTGCTTGGCTTCGTCATCGTCGGCGTTTCCCCGCGGCAGCTCGGCAGGCTGCATTCGGCCGCAGTCGTCCGCTCCACAGCGCCGCTGATCAGGTCACTGACGTGGGTCCTTGGACCCATCCCGGGGTGGCTCGTGGCGCTGGGCAGTGCCGCCGCTCCCGGCGCTCCGGCAGGTGATGACGCGTTCTTCAGCGAACAGGAATTCCGCGAACTTGTGGACCGCGCATCCGAATCGGACATGATCGAAGACACCGAAGCTGAAATGATCCAATCAGTCTTTGACTTCGGCGACACCCTGGTGCGCGCCGTGATGGTGCCCCGGACGGATATCCTCAGCATCGACGCCGGCTCCAGCCTCAGGCGGGCCATGTCAATGTTCCTGCGGTCGGGCTATTCACGGATCCCGGTGATCCGCGACAACACGGACCAGATCCTCGGAATCGTGTACCTCAAGGACGTTGCGGCGACGCTCCATGAGCTCGGACCCGACGACGAACCGCCCCCGGTCGAAGCCTTGGCCCGCGAGGTCCGGTACGTCCCGGAGTCCAAGCCGGTGAGCGATCTGCTGCGGGAACTGCAGAAGGAGTCAACACACGTTGCCATCGTGATCGACGAATACGGCGGCACGGCCGGCCTTGTCACCCTGGAGGACCTCATCGAGGAAATTGTCGGCGAAATCGTGGACGAGTATGACACCGAAAGCGCCGAGGCCGTGGCCCTGGGCGGCGGTTCCTACCGGGTGAGCGCCCGGATGAGCATCGACGACCTCGGAGAACTGTTCGACATAGAGCTCGACGACGACGAGGTTGACACTGTGGGCGGGCTGCTGGCCAAGGCCCTGGGCCGCGTTCCCATTGTGGGCAGCCGCGTGGAGGTGGGCGGCATCTCGCTGCTCGCCGAACGGCTCGAGGGCCGCCGCAACCGCGTCAGCCACATCATTGCCTCAGCAGTACCAAAAGCAGACACTGACCTTGAAGACCTCCTCGACGAGGCGAAAGCAACCCAGCAGGGAGTTCCACGTGAGCAAGAAAAGTAATCGTCCGGCCAACCCGGATTCGGCCGCCAAAGACTTCGGCGGCTACAGGGCAGGCTTTGCGGTCCTCGTGGGGCGGCCTAACGCGGGAAAATCAACCCTGACGAACGCACTGGTGGGCCAGAAGGTGGCGATCACCTCCGCCAAGCCGCAGACCACGCGCCACACCATCCGGGGGATCGTGCACCGCGATGACGCCCAGCTGATCCTGGTGGATACCCCGGGCCTGCACCGCCCGCGCACCCTGCTGGGAAAGCGGCTGAACGAACTCGTCGCCGACACCCTCGCCGAGGTCGACGCGATCGGCTTCTGCCTGCCCGCCAACGAGAAAATCGGCCCGGGCGACAAGTACATCGCCGCCCAGCTCGCCGCCATCGGCAATAAGCCGGTCATCGCGATCGTCACCAAGGCGGACACAGTGGACCGGCAGGCGCTCACCGAGCAGTTGCTCGCCGTCGCAGCACTGGGCCGGGATGTCATCGGCGAGGACGGCTGGAAGGACATCGTCCCCGTCTCCGCCACCGACGGCTTCCAGGTGGACACGCTCGCAGACGTCCTGATCAGCCACATGCCGGCGTCGCCGCCCCTTTATCCGGACGGTCACCTGACGGACGAACCCGAAGCCGTGATGATCGCCGAGCTCATCCGGGAAGCTGCCCTCGAAGGCGTCCGCGACGAACTGCCCCACTCCCTGGCCGTCGTCGTCGATGAAATTGTTCCGCGTGAGGGCCGGCCCGAAGACAGGCCCTTCCTCGACGTCCGCGTTAATCTCTATGTGGAACGTTCGTCCCAGAAGGCCATCATCATCGGCAAGGGCGGTGCACGGCTCCGCGAAGTCGGCACCAATGCACGCAAGGGGATCGAGGCGCTGCTCGGTGCCCGTATCTACCTTGACCTGCATGTGAAGGTGGCCAAGGACTGGCAGCGCGACCCGAAGCAGTTGGTCAAGCTTGGCTTCTGACGCTGCCTTTTCGCTTTACCCGGCCGGTCGTCGGGAAGTTCCCAGACTGGGCAACTAAAATAGGCCGGATTCAATTTTTTCGAGGAAGGTACACCACACATGGGGCGAGGCCGCGACAATCGCGAGTACGGAGCTGACGCGTCAGCCGGGACCGGTCCGGTGTCCCGCCACGCTGACGCTACCGCCGTCGGCGTTGCCCGGCATCTCGGATCCCGGAGCCGGATGCCGGCCTGGCTGAAGGTGACCACTGCGGTGGTCACTATCCTGGTGGTCGGCGGTCTTGGCTTCGCGGGCTACTGGTATCTACGGTTCCAGTCGAACATCACTACGGCGCCGCTGAACGCAGGTGGCGCGAACCCATCGGACGACAAATCGGATCGGATGCAGATCCTGATCCTTGGCTCCGATACCAGGGACGGCGCCAACGCGGAGTACGGCGCCGTGGACGACTCGACAGGTTACGGCAAGTCCGACGTCATGATGCTGATGGACGTATCGGCCGACAACAAGCGCGTCAGCGTCATCAGCTTCCCCCGGGACCTACTGGTCGATATTCCGGAGTGCACCGACCAGAAGACCAAACGGACTTTTCCTGCCCGCAACGGTGTCATGATCAACGAGGCCATGAACGAAGCCGGCATCGGCTGCGCCGTGGACACGGTCAACAAACTGACTGGACTGGAGATCGATCACTTCATGATGGCGGACTTCACCGCCGTGAAGGAACTCTCCAACACGGTGGGCGGTGTTGACGTGTGCATCAGTGACGCCGTCTACGATCCTGACTCCCGGCTGCGCCTGCCGAAGGGTACGTCCGCCGTTAAGGGCGAAATGGCCCTTGCCTTCCTGCGGACCCGTCATGCCTTTGCCGACGGCGGCGACCTGGGCCGGATCCGGGCACAGCAGGGATTCCTGTCCTCCCTCACGCGCAAGATCAAGGACGACGGCACACTGTCCGACCCCTCTAAAATGCTGACCATTGCCGATGTAGTGACCAAGAACCTCACGGTGGATGAGGGGCTGGCCTCCGTGCCGTCGCTCGTGAGTATCGGTAGCCGGCTTAAGGACATCGACATCAGCAAGGTGGCGTTTGTGGCCGTGCCCACCACGCCGGCAGTCACGGACATCAACCGCCTGCAGATTGCGGAGCCCGCAGGGTCCCAGCTGTTTGCGGCCCTCCGCGAGGACGTGGACCTCACGGATCCAACAGCGCCCACAACGCCGTCCCCGGCGCCCACGGAAACAACAGCCACTCCAACAGAAACAACCCCTGCGGTGCCGCCGTATGACAAGGCGCTGCAACCGGTCACCGTGGCCAACGGCAGCGGCGTCCCGGGACGCTCACAGGAAATCGTGCAGGCCTTGATCACCGGAGGCTTCACCCAATCCGGGCCGTTGGAAGCCGCGCCGGTGGCTCAGAGCGTTGTCTACTACGGTACTGAGTTCGCCGACGTCGCAGCCGACGTGGCTGCGCTGCTGGGTATTCCGGCCGCGCAGGTCCAGCTGGCACCCCGCGTCGCCGGAGTGCAGGTCTACCTTGGAACGGACTTCACCACCGGGGCAGCCTACGGCGCCGGCGCGGGCGTGGCCCTGCCCGAGGACATCGTCAACCAGACGGCCGGCGATACGGTGTGCCAGCAGGCCAACCCCGTGCTGATCGTCCAGGACTGACGGCAGCACCCAGTAGACATACAGAGAGGCGGGGCCACGCGGCCCCGCCTCTCTGTATGTCTGGAGGGTGCTTACCAGATGCTGACGCGAGCGTCCTGCGGCATCCACATGCCATCCTGGTCGGTCACGCCAAAGGCCTGGTGGAAGGCGTCCAGGTTCTTGGCGATGGCGTTGGTCCTGAACTCGTTGGGGGAGTGGGGATCCGTGGCGAGCCTCCTGATGGCCTCTTCCGACCGGATCACCTGCCGCCAGCCGGCTGCCCAGGACGCGAAGAACCGCTGCTGCCCCGTCAGTCCGTCCAGCACTTCCGGTTCCTTGCCGTCAAGGCTGAGCAGGTAAGCCTTGTAGGCGATGGTCAGGCCACCAAGGTCGCCGATGTTCTCCCCCAGCGTCAGCTTGCCGTTGACGTTGTGCCCCGGCGCCGCATAGGGGGACAACTCGTCGTACTGTGCCACCAGTTTGGCTGTGAGCTTCTCAAAGGCGGTCCGGTCATCCTCGGTCCACCAGTTCCGCAGCGCGCCGCCGCCGTCGAACTGCGACCCCTGGTCATCAAAACCGTGGCCGATCTCGTGGCCGATCACCGCTCCAATGCCACCGTAATTAACGGCGTCGTCGGCGTCGGCTGTGAAGAACGGTGGCTGCAGGATAGCGGCCGGGAAGACGATCTCGTTGAGCATCGGGTGGTAGTACGCGTTGACCGTCTGAGGTGTCATGAGCCACTTGTTAAGGTCTACCGGTTTGCCCACCTCATCCAGGTGGCGGTCGACGTCGGCATTGTGGGCCCGCTCCACGTTCCCGAGAAGGTCCAGCGGGTCGATTTCCACCGCGGAGTAATCGATCCACTTGTCGGGGTAGCCGATCTTGGCGCGGAAGGCCCCCAGTTTCCGCAGCGCCTCGGCCTTTGTTTCCTCACCCATCCAGGCAAGACCGGTGATGGACTGCCGGTAGGCCTCGATCAGGTTGGCCACCAGGGTCTGCATGCGGGCCTTGTGGGTTTCGGGGAAGTGCTTCGAGACGTAAATCTGCCCAACGGCCTCACCGAGTGCAGCTTCGACGACGGCGACGGCGCGCTTCCAGCGGTCCTTGTTCCGCGGCGTGCCGCTGATGGTTGTTCCGTAGAAGGCAAAATTGGCATCCACGAACTCGGAGGACAGGTACGGCGCGGCGCCGTTGATGACCCGCAGGGCCAGCCACTCCTGCCACACGGAGAGCGGTTCGGACTCCAGCAGGCCAGCGGCCCCACTGAAGAAGTCCGGTGTGCTGACTACGATCTCGTTGCGCTTGTCGGCGTCGATCCCGGCAGCTTCGAACCAGGTGTTCAGGAGCGGGAACAGGGTGGCCGCTTCTTCAGCGGACTTGAGGTTATAGGTCTTCTGCGGGTCGCGCAGGGTGACGTTGTCCCAGTGGTGGGATGCGAGGCTGGTTTCGAGGGCAACGACGCGTGCGGCCGCAGGCTCCGGATCGTCCACGCCGGCCAGCGTGAACATGGTCCTGACATGCTCGCCATAGGCCTTGACCATGGGGGCGAACTTCTCTTCCCGGTAGTAGGACTCGTCCGGCAGTCCCAGGCCGCCCTGGCCGGTGTAGAGCAGGATGCGGTCCGGGTTGCCAGCGTCCGGAGCCGGGTAGATGTAGAAGAGCCCGGACACGTCTGACCGGAACAGCCGCCCGGCCAGGGCCACGAGATCAGCAACCGTGGTGGTGGCAAATACCTCGGCAAGCCGCCCCCGGATGGGCTCCATGCCTTTGGCCTCCACTGTCGCTTCGTCCATGAAGCTGTTGTAGAGCTCGCCCACCTTCCGTTCTATCCCGCTGGCGGCCTCACCCTTGGCGGCTGCTTCTTCGATGATGTCCCGGACCGCGATCTCTGCCCCGTCGCGCAGCGCGGTGAATGTTCCCTCGAGTGGCCGGTCATCCGGAATTTCCGTGGCCTTGAGCCAGGACCCGTTCACGTGCTGGTACAGGTCATCCTGCGGCCTGACGGTGTGGTCAATGTTGGACAGGTCGATCCCCGAGATGGGCACAGGTGCTCCTTCGTGTGACGTGCCGCGGCCGGCGCTGGCACCGGGGCGGCGTCTGCATGTTGGACGATAAGGACGGTGGTGCTCTCTCATCTTACGCACGCGTGCTACCCTCAAATGGTGCGCGCAGAGCTCCTTCTTCTTAGCTGCCGCGGCGAGGCCTCAGACGCGATTTAGCGCAAGGCCCATCCTCGTCGCGGAGTTTGTGTTGCCCGGCCACCCTTTCAGATTTGAACCACAGAAAAGGCCCCGATAGTAATGCAAAACGCACAGAAGCCCTCCGGAATGCCCGTCCACCGCTACATGCCGTTCCAGGACCAGATCACCGTTGAACTGCCGGACCGCACGTGGCCGGACAAGGTCATCACCAAGGCCCCGCGCTGGTGCGCTGTAGACCTGCGTGACGGCAACCAGGCGCTGATCGACCCGATGAGCCCGGCCCGCAAGATGAAGATGTTCGATCTGCTGGTCCGCATGGGTTATAAGGAAATTGAAGTCGGCTTCCCTTCCGCCTCGCAGACCGATTTCGACTTCGTCCGCCAGCTCATCGTCGGTAACCACATTCCGGACGATGTCACCATCCAAGTCCTGACCCAGGCCCGCGAGCACCTGATCGAGCGGACGTACGAGTCCCTCGTCGGCGCCAAGCAGGCGATTGTCCACCTGTACAACTCAACGTCCGTCCTGCAGCGCCGTGTGGTGTTCAACCAGGACCAGGACGGCATCCTCGACATCGCGCTCCAGGGCGCCAGACTGTGCAAGAAGTACGAGGAAACCCTCGTTGACACGCACATCACCTACGAATACTCGCCGGAGTCGTTCACCGGAACTGAACTGGACTATGCCGTCCGGGTCTGCAACGCCATCGCCGACGTTTTCGAGGCATCCGCCGACAGCCAGGTCATTATCAACCTGCCTGCCACTGTGGAAATGGCCACCCCGAACGTGTACGCCGATTCCATTGAGTGGATGAGCCGGAACCTGCACCCGCGTGAAGGCATCATCCTGTCCCTGCACCCGCACAATGACCGGGGTACCGGCGTGGCCGCCGCCGAACTGGGGTACCTGGCCGGCGCGGACCGGATTGAGGGCTGCCTGTTCGGCAACGGCGAGCGAACCGGCAACGTGGACCTCGTCACCCTCGGCCTGAACATGTTCGTCCAGGGCATCGATCCCATGATTGACTTCTCCGACATCGACGAGATCCGGCGCACCGTGGAGTACTGCAACCAGCTCCCCGTCGCCGAGCGTTCCCCCTACGGCGGCGACCTCGTCTTCACCGCTTTCTCAGGCTCGCACCAGGACGCCATCAAGAAGGGCTTCGAGGCGCTGGAGAAGGATGCTGCCGCCGCCGGCAAGGACGTCGCGGACTTTACCTGGCAGGTCCCGTACCTGCCCGTTGACCCGAAGGACCTGGGCCGCAGCTACGAGGCCGTCATCCGCGTCAACTCGCAGTCCGGCAAGGGTGGCGTGGCTTACCTGCTCAAGAACGAACACAGCCTGGACCTGCCGCGCCGTGCCCAGATGGAATTCTCCGGCGTGATCCAGAAGAAGACGGATACCGTGGGCGGCGAAGTCAGCGGCGCCCAGTTGTGGCAGCACTTCCAGGACGAGTACCTGCCCTCCAGCCAGGCGGAGGGCCAGTGGGGCCGTTACTCACTCGGTTCCGTCAGCACCGAAACCGATGACGACGGCGGGATGACCCTGCACGCCTCGCTCACCGTTGACGGTGTCCAGGCCCGTCGCACGGGCACCGGAAACGGGCCCATCGCCGCGCTGTTGAGCATCCTGCGCGAGGACGGCGTGGATGTCCGGGTGCTGGACTACAGCGAGCATGCCCTTTCGGAAGGCGGCAGCGCCATGGCCGCAGCCTACGTCGAGTGCGCCGTGGGGGAGCGGGTCCTGTGGGGCGTCGGTATCGATGCCAACACCAGCATGTCCTCGCTCAAGGCCGTCATTTCCGCAGTCAACCGTGCCATCCGGGATTCCCGGGCCTGATTCGGAACACGTTGCGCGCCGGAATTCCCGGCGCGCAACGCACCGGCAATGCCGGCATTCCGTAACTCAGTGCGAAGATTAACCGTGGTCCAACAATCCTTTGCTGCCCGGTCCTACCGGGATGACGCCGTGGTGCTCCGTACGCACAAGCTGGGCGAGGCTGACCGCATCATCACGCTGCTGACCAAGCACCACGGCCAAATCCGCGCCGTCGCCAAGGGCGTGCGGCGGACCAGCAGCAAGTTTGGGGCGCGGCTGGAGCCGTTTATGGTTGCCGACCTGCAGCTGGTCTCCGGAAAGACACTGGACATCGTCACGCAGGCTGTTGCCAAGGGCGCCTATGGCAGCAACATCGCCGCAGACTATGGCCGGTATACCGTTGCCGCTGCCATGACCGAAACTGCGGAAAAACTGACCGACGTCGACGGCGAAGCCGGCACCGCCCAGTACAACCTGCTGGTGGGGGCGCTGGCCTCTTTGTCCCGGGCCGAGCACGCGCCGGGACTGATCCTGGATTCGTATCTCCTGCGGGCCCTTTCCACCGGTGGCTGGGCTCCGAGTTTTACCAACTGCGCCCGCTGCGGCCGGCCCGGCCCGCATACGGCCTTTTCGGCTCCGCTCGGCGGTATGGTCTGCGCTGACTGCAGGCCACCCGGTTCGCCTGCGCCGGCCGCGGAGACCGTCGTGCTCCTGGGTGCCCTGCTGACCGGGGACTGGACGACGGCGGATGGCTCGGACGTGCCGCACCGACGGGAAGCTGCGGGGCTGGTGGCCGTATACCTGCAATGGCACCTTGAACGTGTCCTGAAATCACTCAAACATGTGGAGCGTGGCTGACAGTGGCCTTGGGAAAAAAGAAGAGTCCTTCGCGGCAGCGGACCACCCCTGTGGTGGCACCGTATCCGCACCCGTCCGGCGCGGTTGCCCCGGCGATCCCCGCAGAATTCATCCCCCGCCATGTTGCCATTGTGATGGACGGCAACGGCCGTTGGGCCAACCAGCGGGGCCTGCCGCGGATCGAGGGACACAAAGCCGGCGAGCCCGCCCTGCTGGACGTGATGGCGGGCGCTATCGAACTAGGCATCGAATACGTGAGCGTCTATGCGTTTTCCACCGAAAACTGGCGCCGGTCACCCGAAGAGGTCCGCTTCCTGATGGGTTTTAACAAGGACGTGCTACGAAGGCAGCGGAACCAGCTGGACGACTGGGGTGTCCGCGTACGGTGGTCTGGCCGGCGTCCCAGGCTGTGGGGCTCGGTGATCCGCGAACTGGAAGATGCCGAGGAATTTACCGCGGGCAACAGCACGTGCACGTTGAACATGTGTGTTAATTACGGCGGCCGGGCGGAAATCACGGACGCCGTATCGGCTATTGCCGCCGAGGTTGCCGCAGGCCGGCTCAAACCTGGCGCCATTACCGAGAAAACCATCCAGAAGTACCTGGACGAACCGGACCTGCCGGACGTGGACCTGTTCCTGCGGAGCTCGGGGGAGCAGCGGCTCTCCAATTTCCTACTCTGGCAGTCCGCGTATGCCGAGTTCGTCTTTATGGACACGCTGTGGCCCGACGTCGACCGGCGGACCCTGTGGGACGCCGTCGAAATCTACGCCCAGCGGGACCGGCGCTACGGCGGCGCCGTCGACGCCGCACCGGGTTCGGCCGTACCGTAACCCCGGAGCCAGCGGGCGAGCCGCGCATAGGCGTCTGCCCGCACTTTGGCAGGGGAGAGGAAGACGTCGTGGAGCGCGCCGTCGATCCGTTCCACCGTGACGCTGCGCCCCAGTGTCAGGGCGCGGAGGGCGATGATGTTGACGTCCAGTACCGCGTCGGTGCGCCGCATTTCCTCGGACCAGAACGGCCCGGTGGCGCTTCCCCTGGACAGCAGCACCAGGATGGGTACGTCGATGTCCAGGCCACGGGCCACCTTGGTGTGGCCGGCCAGGATGGCGCTGAGCCAGCCCGCGCGGAGCGGAAATGCCATCGGCGGACGGAACCTGTCGTCAAGCGGCCACTCGCCGTCGGCTGAACTGCTGATGGTCCGCCAATAGAACCCCCGCTCGGGCAGCCGCAGGACAGCCTCCGGCCGGAACCGCGCCACGGGTCCCACCATCGTGGACGCAGCACGGCGGACCAGCGAGCTGCCGTGCATCTCCAGCCAGGGACTGTTTAACACCAGCTGGGAGGCCGCTCCGGGGTGGTTGCTGACCCAGAGGGCGGCCACCAGGCCGCCGGTGGAGTGGCCCATCAGCGTGAGGGAGGCCTTGGCTTCCAGTTCCGGCGTGTGCGTGTCGGCCCGGATGATGGCGATGGCGGCTTCGATCTCGGCGTCATAGTCCGCCAGGTTCGCCACGTAGCCGCCCGGCGTCTCCGGGCGCAGGCTGCGGCCGTGGTTGTGCATGTCGAGGGCGTAGAACTCGTAGCCGCTGTGTGTCCAAAACTGCGCCAGGTCCACATTGAAGAAGTAGTCGCTCCAACCATGGAGGAACAGCACTGTCCGGCGCAGGCCGGTGGCTGCCGGTTCCTTTCCCGGGCGGAAGCGCACCAGCGTGGCGGTGCGCTGGACGCCGTCTTCGCCCCCTGCCTTGAACGTGCAGGCTTCGAAGCCGGCACCGAGGATATCTGGCTGCCACCTCATGGCTTTATGCTAGCCGGAGCCGCATGTATGGCGGCCCGGTTTGGTCTGGACCGTCCGAGACGGAAAACTAGAGCCATGCGCGTATATCCGACATTCTTCAGGCTGGCCTTTTCGTGGATGGACGCGGAACGCGCCCACAAGATCGGATTCAAGGGAATCAAACTTGCCCATGCTTCCGGCGCGGGACGGCTGCTGCACCGGTTCACGGCACCCGCGGCCTCACTGCAGACTTCTGCCTTTGGGCTGACCTTCCCATCCCCATTCGGTCTCGCAGCCGGGTTCGACAAAGAGGGGTTCGGCATCGAAGCCCTCACCGAACTTGGCTTTGGCCATGTCGAAGTAGGGACCATCACCGGGCAGGCGCAGCCGGGCAACGAGAAGCCGCGCCTTTTCAGGCTGATCGAGGACCGGGCTGTCATTAACCGGATGGGCTTCAACAACGACGGCGCGGCCGCCGTCGAACCGCGCCTCAAAGCGGCACGCGCCGCCCTGCAGCGCAGGCACCCTAACGTGCGCCCCGTGATCGGGGTGAACATCGGCAAGAGCAAGGTGGTGGAACTCGACGACGCCGTGGCCGATTACCTGATCAGCGCCCGGAGCCTGGCGCCGGCCGCGGACTACCTGGTAGTCAATGTCAGCTCACCCAACACGCCCGGGCTGCGCCTTCTCCAGGATGTCCAGACACTCCGCCCGCTGCTGACCGCGGTGGGGGACGAGGCGGACAAGGCGGCAGGCCGGCACGTCCCGCTGCTGGTCAAGATCGCACCGGACCTCAGCGATGACGACATCGACGACGTCGCCAAGCTGGCCCTGGACCTTAAGCTGGACGGCATTATCGCCACCAACACCACGATCGGGCGTGAGGGGCTGGCGTCGCCGGCTGAGAAAGTGGTCGAATGCGGTGCCGGAGGCCTGTCCGGGGCGCCGCTGAAACAGCGTTCATTGGAAGTCCTGCGCCGGCTCAAGGAGGCCACCGGGGGCGCGATCACGCTGGTGGCCGTCGGCGGCGTCGAGACGGCGAAAGACGTCCAGGACCGTCTGGATGCCGGGGCCACGCTGGTCCAGGGCTACACGGCCTTCCTGTACGAGGGGCCGTTCTGGGCGTCGCGGATCAACCGCGACCTGGCGAAAGCGCGACGCAACCGCTGACTCACACAACAAAACCCCGGTGGTTGGACCACCGGGGTTTTCGTTGTTTAAGGGAGGAGTGCTGCCGGGTCCGGCCTACACGTCAGGACGGGTATTGGCCGCGCTTCACAAGCGGCTTGGGCAGGCGCAGCTTGCGGAACTGCAGGGACCGCATCGAGCCGTACCAAACCGTGCCACGCTCAACCCCGCCGAACTTCTCGGTCAGCTTCTTGCGGAGCTGCCTGGACAGAATGAACACATCCACAAACACGGCCAGGAACATCACCCAAAAACCGCCCAGGACATAAACCATCTGCTCGCTGGAAGCCGGAACAATGAGGGAAATGATGACAAATACCAGGGCGCCGAACATGAGGTATTCGCCCAGGCTGAAGCGCGCATCCACGTAGTCGCGGGCATAACGCTTCTGCGGACCCTTGTCGCGCAGGGGCAGGAACTTTTCATCACCTGTATCAAGCGCCTGGCGCATTTTGGTCCGCTGGTCCTGGATAGCCTGGCGCTCAGCGGCCTTGGACGCCTTGCGGTCCTCCGGCACCAGGGGCCGTTTGCGGGCAGCCTCCTGGGCTTTGCGCTTGGGCGTGGGCGCACCCTTGCCCAACGCGGCATCCTGCCGGGCTGCCGCTTCAGCGGCCTGCTGGTCTATTGATTGCTGCGCCGTTGGCGCTTCCTTTTTACGTCCGAACACGTGAACAGAATACCTTGCGGCCCAAGGAGATTCGGCGCGGGTATTGTGTTCGCCATGACTCCCACTCCAGCAGCCAGTCCGTCCGACGCCAACACCCCCGGCCCCGGCCACCCTGCACCGGCCATCGACGCGGACGGACTCAGGCTCTCCGTGGCAGCTTCCTTCGACACAACCCTCGACCGGCTCAAGGAACTTGTGGCCATTCCCGGCATCGCCTGGCCGAGTTTCGATCCTGCGCCCTTGGAAGCCAGCGCGCAGGCCGTAGCGGAACTGCTGCGCGCCGCCGGCCTTGAGGATGTCCAGGTCCTGCGCAGTAACAAGGAGGACGGCACCCCCGGCGGGCCTGCCGTCGTCGCACGCCGACGGGCGGCCGAAGGAAAGCCGACCATTCTGCTGTACGCCCACCACGACGTCCAGCCGCCGGGGGATCCGGCGCTGTGGGAAACGGAGCCTTTCGCCGCCGTCGAACGGGACGGCAGGTTGTACGGCCGTGGCGCTGCTGACGACAAGGCCGGGATCATGGCCCATGTGGCCGCCTATGCCGCAGCGACCGAGGTTCTGGGCACGGAATTCGGCCTTGGTGTGACGTTCTTCTGCGAAGGTGAGGAGGAAGCTGGTTCTCCCACCTTCCGTTCCTTCCTGGAAACGCACCGGGAGCTGCTGCGGGCCGATGTGATCGTGGTGGCCGACTCCAGCAACTGGAAGGTGGGCATTCCCGCCCTGACCACCAGCCTGCGCGGCCTGGTGGACGGAACCATCGAAGTCCAGGTGCTGGAGCATGCTGTCCACTCGGGCATGTTCGGCGGACCCGTGCTGGACGCGCCAACCCTGCTGTCCCGTTTGATTGCCACCCTCCACGACGCTGACGGCAACGTGGCCATCGAAGGCCTCGTATCGAATGACAACGTCGGCGTGGAGCTCACCGAAGCGGAGTACCGTGCTGATTCCTCCGTTCTCGACGGCGTCCGGCTCGCCGGCACCGGAAGCATCGCCGCACGGCTGTGGACTAAGCCCGCGCTGTCCATCATCGGCTTCGATGCGCCCGCCGTGGACGTGGCCTCGAACACGCTCCTGCCCCGGGCGCGTGCCAAGTTCAGCCTGCGCCTGGCGCCCGGCCAGGATCCGGCGGCAGCGATGGAAGCCGTTCAACGCCACGTCCAGGCCAATGCGCCCTTTGGGGCAAAGGTGGTGTTCACTCCCGGGGAAAGCGGAAAGTCGTTCCTCGCTGATACATCCTCCAAGGCGGCGACGTTCGCCATGTGGGCGCTGGGGGAAGCCTGGGGTGTTCCGGCAGTGGAGATGGGGATCGGCGGATCGATTCCCTTTATTGCGGACCTGATGGACGTCTATCCGGACGTCCAGATCCTCGTGACAGGTGTTGAGGATCCTGATTCCCGTGCCCACAGTGCCAACGAGTCCCTTCACATTGGTGATTTCAGGAACGCCGTGGTCGCCGAGGCGCTGCTGCTCGCCCGGCTGAACGCAGAAGGCCTGGCCTGAATCCCGTGTCCCTCTGATGCCGGCATTCCTCCACCGTCGGGAACAATCAGCGGGCAGGCTTGGTTACGTCAGGAGTTAGAGCTACAGGGCTGACCGAAGTAGCATGTAGCTATAGCCCGTACCGTATCCGTAGGGGCAGGCACCGCTGACGCGGGGCCGCCAGGACCGTCCTAAGGTAGGCCAAATGAGCACCGCAACCAACGAGAACATCACCGAGACCACCAGCGCTGCCAGCGAAGAACTGGCCGCACACGAGGTCAAATTGACCGACGTCGCAGCAGGCAAGGTGCGCAGCCTCCTGGAGCAGGAAGGCCGGACCGATCTCCGCCTCCGCGTTGCCGTCCAGCCCGGCGGCTGCTCCGGCCTCATTTACCAGCTGTACTTCGACGAGCGCCTCCTCGATGGAGATGCCGTCCGCGACTATGACGGCGTCGAAGTTGTGGTGGACAAGATGAGCGTGCCGTACCTCAGCGGTGCCAGCATCGACTTCGAGGACACCATCTCCAAGCAGGGTTTCACCATTGACAACCCCAACGCCGGCGGCTCCTGCGCCTGTGGTGATTCGTTCCACTGACCCGGTTCTTTCGCCCGATGTCGGCGCCGTGCTTTCCGTCCGCCAAAAACGGCACGGAGGCACGGCGCCGACATGTGGGCGAAACGCCCGGCAGAGCGGTAAGCTCTACACCGAGTAGTAAAACTTTTAGTGTGCCCGGAAGGCCCCTTGGGTGGCCGGGCAACAGCAACAAGTAGGAAGGGCCGTCTGTGAGTTCGCAGAACCGAACCGGCAGCCAACGCAAAACGATCACTTCGATCTCAGGCTTGGCAGTTGCCGGCGCGTTGGTTTTGACTGGATGTTCGCCAGAGGTAGAGAAGGGGTGGCTGCCCACCGAGCGTGGCACCACCAATCACACTGACCGGATCATGGACCTCTGGGTCAACTCATGGATTGCAGCCCTGGTTGTGGGCATCATCACGTGGGGTTTGATCGTTTGGTGCCTTGTCGCCTACCGCCGCCGCAAGGGCACCACCGGTTTCCCGCGGCAGACCAGCTTTAATCTCCCGCTGGAGGTCTTTTACCTGACCATCCCGCTGTTCATGGTCCTGGTGTTTTTCTACTTCACCGACCGCGACCAGCAGGCGATCGATGACCGCTCCAAGCCGGCCGACGTCGTTGTTGACGTCCGCGGCAAGCAGTGGGCCTGGGACTTCAACTACAAGTCCGGCGAGGTCGTAACCGAGGATGTCCACGAAGCTGGAGTCCAGGCACACCTGACGGGCAACACCATCAATAAGGAAGCGCTGCCGACGCTCTACCTGCCGGTTGGAAAGTCCGTTGACCTTGAACTGAACTCCCGCGATGTCATTCACTCTTTCTGGGTTCCCGCCTTCCTGCAGAAGCGCGACATGATCCCTGGCAAGACCAACTACATCAGGTTCACGCCCACTAAAGAGGGAACCTACGACGGCAAGTGCGCCGAGCTCTGCGGCGAGTACCACTCCGAAATGCTGTTCCGCGTCAAGGTTGTCTCTGAGACCGAATTCCAGGCTCACATGGACAAGCTCAAGGCAGATGGCAACACGGGACTCCTCGGCGAAGAGTATGACCGCAACCCGAACCTGAACGAAATTAAGTAAGGGGAGCGACGTGGCTACTTATACCCAGACCGCACCTGCCGGAACCCTTGAGGCTCCCGTAGTTCCTAGGTCCAAGGGACGCATCGTCGTCAACTGGATCACCTCCACCGACCACAAGACCATCGGGTACATGTACCTGATCGCGTCGTTTGTGTTCTTCTGCCTCGGTGGCGTCATGGCTCTGCTCATCCGGGCTGAACTGTTCGAACCGGGCATGCAGATCCTGCAGACCAAAGAGCAGTACAACCAGCTGTTCACGATGCACGGCACCGTCATGCTGCTGATGTTCGCGACGCCGCTGTTCGCCGGCTTCACGAACGTCATCATGCCCCTGCAGATCGGTGCCCCCGACGTCGCGTTCCCGCGGCTGAACGCCCTGGCCTTCTGGTTCTTCCTCTTTGGCTCCACCATCGCGGTGTCCGGCTTCATCACCCCGCAGGGTGCGGCGTCGTTCGGCTGGTTCGCTTACGCGCCGCTGTCCAACACGACGTTCAGCCCGGGGGTCGGAGGTGACCTGTGGGTCTTCGGCCTGGCGCTGTCCGGCTTCGGTACCATCCTGGGCGCGGTCAACTTCATCACCACCATCATCTGCATGCGTGCTCCGGGCATGACGATGTGGCGGATGCCAATCTTCACCTGGAACGCCCTGGTGACGTCCATCCTCGTGCTGATGGCCTTCCCGCCGCTGGCTGCGGCACTGTTCGCGCTCGGCGCGGATCGCCGCTTCGGTGCCCACATCTTCGATCCGGAGAACGGCGGCGCGGTCCTGTGGCAGCACCTGTTCTGGTTCTTCGGCCATCCCGAGGTGTACATCATTGCGCTGCCGTTCTTCGGCATTGTGTCCGAGATCTTCCCTGTCTTCAGCCGCAAACCGATCTTCGGCTACAAGGGCCTTGTCTACGCCACCATCGCCATTGCGGCCCTGTCCGTGACCGTGTGGGCGCACCACATGTACGTGACCGGCTCGGTGCTGCTGCCGTTCTTCGCCTTTATGACCATGCTGATCGCGGTCCCGACCGGCGTGAAGTTCTTCAACTGGATCGGCACCATGTGGCGGGGGTCCATTACATTCGAGACTCCCATGCTGTGGGCCCTCGGCTTCCTGATCACGTTTCTCTTCGGTGGCCTGACCGGGATCATCCTGGCTTCGCCGCCGCTGGACTTCCACGTGTCTGATTCCTACTTCGTGGTGGCGCACTTCCACTACGTGGTGTTCGGCACTGTGGTGTTCGCGATGTTCGCAGGCTTCTACTTCTGGTGGCCAAAATTCACC
>NZ_JAKFFD010000144.1:0-29925 GCF_036675385.1 Pseudarthrobacter sp.
CCCAGTGCCCTGGGCCGCCAGACCACGACGGCCTGGGACCGCGCGCGGGGGCGCTGGCCGCGGGCCAGGCTCACCACGTCGCCGGCGGCACCGGCTGCGAAGATCCGCGAATCAAGGGGATCACGACGGCGGCCCAGCTCCTCGGCCAGCTCGCTCACCCTGCGCTGCAGCGCGGCCACCTGGTTCTCGAGCTCAAGGATCCGTTTAATGCCCTCGAGCGAGACGCCCTCGTGGGACAGCCGCTGGACTTCGCGCAGCATGTTGATGTCCCGCTGCGAGTAGCGGCGGGACTTCCCCGGCGCCCGGCTGGGCGAGACAATGCCCAGCCGGTCATACTGCCGGAGCGTCTGCGGGTGCATATCCGCCAGTTCAGCCGCGACGGAGATCACGAAGATCGGCTGGTCAGCGCTGATGTCCACGGTCTGCTCCGTTGCTTAGAGCCGGGCCTTGGCGGCCAGGCCTTCACGGACATCGGCGTCGGCGGTGGCTTCGGCAAAGGCCTTCACAGCTGCTTCGGCTTCCTTGTTCAGGTTCTTCGGCACCGCGACGTCGATGGTCACCAGGAGATCGCCGGTGACCTTGGAGGTCTTCACGCCGTGGCCTTTGACCCGGAGTGTACGCCCCGAAGGCGTGCCGGCCGGAACACGGACCTTGACGGTCTCGCCGTCGATGGTGGGGACCTGGATGTCGGCGCCCAAGGCAGCTTCCGGGAAGGTGACCGGGACATGGATGCGGAGGTTGTCGCCGTCGCGCGTGTAAACCTCGTGCGGCTTGACGGACACGGCCACCATGAGGTCGCCGTTGCCGGCGGGCCCTGGCTGGCCCTTGCCGCGGACGCGCACTTTCTGGCCGTCCTTGATGCCGGCGGGAACGCGGACGTCAATGACGTCACCGCTGGGTTCGCGCAGGCCGATGGTGGTGCCGCGGATGGACCCGGAGAAGGAAATGCTGGTGGTAGCCGTACGGTCGGCACCCTTCTGCGGCGGGCGCTGGAAGCCGGTCTGACCGCCGAAGCCGCCACCGAACAGGTCAGCGAACTCGGGCGGAATGCCGCCGGCTGTACTGAACCCGCCTGAGTGACGGCCAGCGTTTCCGGTAAACAGGCCGCCGAACATGTCCTCGAACCCGCCGTTGGCGGCACCGGCCCCGCCCGGAGCGAACCGGGCGCCGCCGCCCATTGCCCGGATCGCGTCATACTGCTGCCGCTCGTCGGGGTCCGAAAGCACCGAATAGGCCTCGGAGATGTCCTTGAACTTCTTCTCCGAAGCGGCATTCCCGGCGTTGGTGTCCGGGTGATGCTGGCGGGCAAGTTTCCGGTAGGCCTTCTTGATGTCGGCGTCGGAAGCGTCCTTGGCGATACCAAGGATCGCGTAAAAGTCCTTGTCCACCCAATCCTGGCTAGCCAATGGCGTTTCCTTTCAAGAAGTTAATGGGTCGGTGGTTGAGCTTGCCGAAACCTGGGTTTCGACAAGCTCAACCACCGGGGTAATGCTAGGCCGGAACTGCGACGATGACCTGTGCTGCGCGGAGGACTCGTTCGCCTGACTTGTAGCCGGAGCGGAGCACCTGGCTGACGGTGTCAACCTCGATGTCCTCGCCCGGCTGCTGGATGAGGGCCTCGTGGATCGTGGGATCGAACTCCACTCCAGTCTCATCAATGCGGACCAGTCCGTACGTCTTCAGCGCGTTCTCCAGCTTGGTGGCGATCGCGGCGAACGGGCCGTCGGTCAGGTCACCGTGCTGGCGGGCGGCATCGACGTCGTCCAGTACCGGCAGCAGGGAGTTCAGGACGCCGATAACGGCCATCTCCCCTGCCACGGCCCGGTCGCGCTCAACGCGCTTGCGGTAGTTGACGTATTCAGCCTGGAGGCGGAGGAGATCGTTCTTCAGCTCGGCAGCCTCAGCGTGTCCGGCACCCTGTGCCACCGATTCCTCGGCCGGCACCTCGATGCCGTTCAGGATTTCCTCGGCCTGGGCGAGTGCATCGCCGTCCCTGTCAACAAGCTCGCCGCCAAGAGGCTCGCCCACCAGGGGCTCTCCCCCCGGCGCGGCAGCGGGCTGTTCGCCCTCCGGGTGCCGGGCCTGCCCGGTCACCGGATCAACCTTGCGGTTGTCCCGGATGACCGGCTCCTGGTTCGCGGATGAGTTGTGCTCTTCCTCGTTACCGTGGTGCGGCATGGCTACTTCTTCGCTTCGTCTTCGTCGATGATCTCGGCGTCGACAATGTCCTCGTCAGCAGCCTTGTCACCGGCGGAGGCTCCACCAGCGGTGCCTTCGGCGCCTGCGGCACCGGTGGCACCGTCCGGCGAACCGGCGTGGGCGTAGATGGCCTCGCCGAGCTTCGACTGGGAAGCCTGGAGCTTCTCGAACGCGGTCTTCACGGCTGCGTCATCGGTGCCTTCGAGGGCCTTCTTGAGGGCGTCGACGTCGGCTTTGACCTCGGTCTTGACCTCTTCGGGCAGCTTGTCGGCGTTGTCGACGATCAGCTTGTCCACGGAGTACGCGAGCTGCTCGGCCGTGTTGCGGGTGTCGGTTGCCTCGCGGCGGGCCTTGTCCTCGGCGGCGTGCTCCTCGGCGTCACGGACCATGCGGTCGATGTCCTCCTTGGAGAGCGCAGTGCCGCCGGTGATGGTCATGGACTGTTCCTTGCCGGTGCCCTTGTCCTTCGCGGAGACGTGCACGATACCGTTGGCGTCGATGTCGAACGTGACCTCGACCTGCGGGACGCCGCGCGGAGCCGGCGCGATGCCGGTCAGCTCGAACGTGCCCAGCGGCTTGTTGTCGCGGGTGAACTCGCGCTCGCCCTGGAAGACCTGGATGGCCACCGACGGCTGGTTGTCATCAGCCGTGGTGAAAGTCTCGGACCGCTTCGTGGGGATGGCGGTGTTGCGCTCGATCAGGTGCGTCATCACGCCACCCTTGGTCTCGATGCCGAGGGACAGCGGGGTGACGTCGATCAGCAGGACGTCCTTGCGCTCGCCCTTGAGGACACCGGCCTGGAGTGCAGCACCGACGGCCACGACCTCATCAGGGTTGACGCCCTTGTTCGGCTCCTTGCCGCCGGCGAGTTCCTTGACGAGCTCGTACACGGCGGGCATACGGGTGGAACCGCCCACGAGGACGATGTGGTCGATCTCGGAGAGCTTGATGCCGGCTTCCTTGATGACGTCCTGGAACGGCTTCTTGGTGCGGTCCAGCAGGTCCTTGGTGAGGTCCTGGAACTTGGCGCGGGTCAGCTGCTCATCCAGGTGGACCGGGCCGTCGGGGGTGACGGACAGGTACTGGAGGGAGACGTTGGTGCTGCTGGAAGAAGAGAGTTCCTTCTTGGCCTGCTCCGATGCCTCACGGAGGCGCTGCAGGGCGATCTTGTCCTTGGAGAGGTCGATGCCCTTGACCTTGAGCTGCTTGAGCAGGTAGTCAACAACGCGCTGGTCCCAGTCGTCGCCGCCGAGGTGGTTGTCACCCGCGGTGGAACGGACCTGGATGGTGGAGAAGTTGTCTTCGTCCTTGCCCACCTCGAGCAGGGAGACGTCGAAGGTTCCGCCGCCGAGGTCGAAGACCAGGATGAGTTCGTCTTCCTTGCCCTTGTCCAGGCCGTAGGCCAGTGCTGCCGCGGTGGGCTCGTTGACAATGCGGAGGACGTTGAGGCCCGCGATCTCGCCGGCTTCCTTGGTGGCCTGGCGCTGGGCGTCATTGAAGTACGCGGGAACGGTGACCACGGCGTCGGTGACCTTTTCGCCCAGGTACGACTCGGCGTCGTTCTTCAGCTTCATCAGGATGCGGGCGGAGATTTCCTGCGCGGTGTACTTCTTGTCATCGATGGCGACGGACCAGTCAGTGCCCATGTGGCGCTTGACGGAGGCGATGGTGCGATCGATGTTGTTGACGGCCTGGCGCTTGGCGATCTCGCCAACCAGGACTTCGCCGGACTTGGAGAATGCAACGACGGACGGCGTGGTGCGGCCGCCCTCGGCGTTGGCAATAACGGTGGGCTCGCCACCTTCGAGAACGGAGACGACGGAGTTGGTGGTTCCGAGGTCGATACCTACTGCACGTGACATGTGTTGCTTCCTTCTTTCCTTGGAAACTTGCTGGCGCTCGTGTTGAGCGTTCTGCACTCAACTTTACTCAACGCGCAAGCCATGTCAATCCAAAGTTGAGCGGAGTGCGCTCAACTTTGGATTTTTGGGTCACGGCAGCCTCAACCGATTCCCCGGATTTCCGGGATTTTTGTGCGCGAAATCCGCTTCCCGGGCAGTAGTTCGCTGTGCGTGAACGGCGGCTACGTGTCCTTGTCCTCGTCCACTTCCACCTCGCGCGCGGTGCCAGCAGAGCCGGCCTCGCCATAGTCGCCTTCCGGGTAGCTGCCCTCCTCGGACTCGTTCTCCGAACCGCCCACGCCGGCCTCGCCGTAGTCGCCCCCCTCATACTGGCCGCCTTCACCCTCCAGCCCGGGCTCGGTGCTGCCCTTGCGGCGATCTTCTTCAGGTGCGGTGTTCTCACTCATGACGTGATCCCTCCTTTGAGTTTCCGCGTCCATCCGGGCGCATTTGGAGTCTACTCAGCCGGAGGCGGGCTAAACAGGGGTGGCCGCAGACTTCGGGTCGTCCCGCGGGTTTCCGTCCGGCACGAGCCCCGCCATCGCCGCGAGGACGGTGAGGTGGTGTTCAAAGAGTTCGCCCCGGGCACGGAACGTATCCGGGCCATATTGGCCAAAAACCTCAAAACTCACGGCCCCGAAGAGCGACGTCCATACCAGGGCACCGTTCGCCTGGAGTTCGTCCGGCAGGGCCAGCCCAAGTTCACTGCGGATCGCTTCCAGGTCGGCGGACAAGGCAGAAGGTACGACGGCGGTGCGCGCCATGGCGGTCAGCGCACCTGCCCGGTAGGCGCCGTCGAGAATGCCGATCAGGCGGTAGATCACGCGCGTTCCCGGGGTTGTGGTCTGGCTCGAGGGGGCCTGGTAGCCGGGGACCGGACTCCCGAAAAGCAGGCCATAGCGCGCAGGCTCCCGCAACGCCCATTCCCTGACAGCCCGGCCGAGCGCCTTGAACCTGCCATCGAAGTCGCGCTCAGACACCGCGTTCACCGCAGCATCCACGGCGTCGCCGAGCTCGCTGTAGGCGTCCACCAGAAGCAGCGTGAGTAGCTCGTCGCGGTTGGCCACGTAGCGGTAGACCGCGGAGGAGACCACGCCAAGATCCCTTGCCACGGCGCGGAGGGACAAGGCGGCCGCGCCCTGCTCTGCCAGGTGTTCCCTGCCCAGCCTGACGATGTCGGCAATAGTCTGGGCGCGGGCGCGCTCCCGCGGTGTCCGAAGGGTGGGTTCCGCGGCCGCGACAGGGTCATTCATTGCTCCAGCATGGCACAAGTCAGAGCAGTGTCAACAATTGAGAGCACCGCTCTTGACAGCTGCCATTCGGGGGTGCACGCTATTGAGAGAGCGGTGCTCTCAATAGCGAATTCTTGAAGGGGAAGTCATGAACGGTCTATACGTAGTTACGGGCGCGGGGCCTGTGGGCTGGACAGTCGCAGAACAGCTCGCGGGGCAGGGGAAAAACGTCAGGATCCTCACCCGTTCGGGCAGCGGCCCCAAGCACCCGCTGGTGGAGCGGGTGAAGGCCGACGTCCAGGACGCCGCCCAACTGCGGGACGCCTTCGCGGGCGCCACTGCCGTCTTCCACTGCATCCACGGCTCCGCCTACAGCGTGGACGCGTGGCAAGCAGAACTGCCCAGGGCCGAGCAAACGGTGCTGTCCGCAGCAGGCGAGGTAGGCGCCGTCGTCGTTTTTCCCGAAAGCCTTTACTCGTACAGCGAGCCTGAACGCCCCATGGTCGAGGCGGGTCCGCGGACTGCCGAGGGCGGCAAGCGGGGCGTCCGCACCGCGCTGCTCAAGGCGCGGGACGCCTCTCCGACCAACACCGTCAGCGTGGTTGCTGGCGATTTCTTTGGCCCTCGGGTGCGAACCTCACATGCCGGAGAGCGCGTGGTCCCCGCCGTCCTGGCCGGCAAGAAAGTCTGGGTCATCGGGAGCGCCGATCAGCCCCATTCATTCACGTACGTCCCGGACCTGGCCGCCGCGATGATCCATGCCGCGGCGACGCCGTCGCTGTGGAACAAGGTGTGGCACGCGCCCACGGGTCCGGCAGTCACGCAGCGGCAGCTGGCCACAGCGTTCACCGAGGCTGGCGGAGTGCAGGCGCCGAAGCTTGGAGCCATTCCGGGCTGGGCACTCAGGACCATGGGTGTGTTCTCGAAAGACTTCCGCGAAGTTGCCGAAATGCTCTATCAGTTCGAGCGGCCGTTTGTGATGGACTCCGCCGCCAGCGACTCCGTGTTTGGCCTGCGGCCGACGGCCCTGCCCGAGGCGGCCGCGGCCACAGTGGCATGGTGGCGCGCGCAGGGCTAGGTGCCCTAGCGGCGGCTGGCAGACTCTGACGCGGGATGAATGCCGGGCTCGGCCGGGCCAACCTCCCGCCGCACCGCGGCATCCAGCTCCGTCCGGCCCAGCTTGCCGGGCCACCAGATGCTCGGGCCGATGTCGTACGCCAGCGCAGGGACCAGCAGCGAGCGCACCAGCACGGTGTCCAGCAGTACGCCGAACGACACAATGAAGGCCAGCTGCACCAGGAACATGATGGGGATGACGCTCAGTGCGGCGAACGTGGCGGCCAGCACCACGCCGGCCGAAGTGATCACTCCGCCGGTCACGCCGAGTCCGCGAAGGATGCCCGGCCGGGTCCCGTGCTTCAGCGACTCTTCCCGCACCCGGCTCATCAGGAAGATGTTGTAGTCCACACCCAGGGCAACCAGGAACACAAACCCGAACAGGGGCACGGTGGCGTCGGCGCCGGGGAATCCGAGCAGGCTGTTGAAGACGACGGCCGAAACGCCCATGGCCGCGCCGTACGACAGCACCACGGAGAGCACTAGCAGGACCGGCGCCACCACGGAGCGCAGCAGCAGCATCAGGATGACCAGGATGACCGCCAGGACGATGGGGATGATGATCACCAGGTCGCGCTGGGCGGTGGTGTTGGTGTCCAGGGCAGTGGCGGTCACGCCGCCAACCAAAGCGCCGGCGTCGACCGCTTTTACCTCCTGGCGCAGCGCCTTGAGCGCATCCTCCGCCTCGATGGAATCCGCGGCGTAATTAAGCGTGGCGTTGATCAGCACTCTGCCGTCGTGGACGTCCGGGGCGCTGGGAGCGCCGGGGGCACCGGTGATCGGCACACTGCCTTCAGCCAGGAGGTAGGCGTCCCCCATGCCGTCGGCCGCTTTGACCTTTTCCAACACCTGAGCGGCCTTGCTTTCGTCCGCAATTACGACGGCGGGGCTGCCGCTGCCGGCGTCGAAATGCCGCGCCAGTGCGTCCTGGCCGTCCACCGCATTGGACGCGGTGAGAATGACCTCGGTCTGCGGCACGCCGTTGGCCTTCAGCTGCAGCACCCCCGCCGAAGCCACCAGCAGGAGGAGGACCGACGCGACCCAGACCGTGCGCGGGCGGCGGGAGACCAGCGAACCGGTGGCCCGCCAGATGCCTTTCTGCCCTTCCAGGCCGGTGACCAGCTCGGGCTCGCGCTCGCCCGCCGGAACCAGCTTGGGGCGGAACGGCCAGAACGCGGCCCGGCCCAAAAGTGCCATCAGGGCGGGCAGGAGGGTCAGCGCGGCGAAGAGCGAACAGAGGATGCCCGCAGCCGCAACGGGGCCCAGCGCCTTGTTGGAGTTCAGGTCGGAGAACAGCAGGCAGAGTAGGGCGATGATGACGGTGGCACCGGAGGCCAGGATCGGCTCGAACGACGCCTTCCACGCCGTCAGCACCGCTTCCGTCCGGTTGCGTGTGTGGGTCAGGGCCTCGCGGAACCGCGCCACGTACAGCAGGGCATAGTCCGTGGCCGCGCCGATCACCAGGATGGACAGGATGCCCTGGCTTTGGCCGCTCAGCTGGATCCAGCCGAGCTTGGCCATGCCGAACACCAGCAGGATGGCGGCACAGAGCGCAAAAACCGAGGTGAGCAGCACGGCGAGCGGCAGGAGGAGCGAACGGTAGACGATCAGCAGGATCAGGAAGACCGCGCCGAGTGCCACCAGCAGCAGGATGCCGTCGATGCCGGCGAAGGCGCCGACCAGGTCTGCGGTCAGGCCCGCGGGGCCGGTGACGAAGGTCTGCATGCCTGCGGGGGTGGAATCCGCCAGGAAGTCCCGCAACTCCTGGACGGATTCCTTCAGCTCGCCGGAGGACCCGATCGGGGCTATGAACTGGACCGCTTCACCGTCCTGGGACGGGATGGGGCCGATCACGGCGCTGCCCAGTTCCAGGCCCTCCAGCCCAGCCTTCAGGGATGCCAGTTCGCCAAGCTCCGCGGGGCTGATGGCGGCGTCGTTTTCGATGATGATGACCGCCGGCACTTCGTCTGAATCGCGGAACCTTGCCTGCCAGTCCTGCGCGGCGGTGGCCTCGGCGCTCGCCGGCAGGAACGAGGCCTGGTCGTTCGAGGAGACCTCGTCGAGCCGGCCGAACGTGGGTCCACCCGCACCGGCAATGGCCAGCCACGTGAGCACCAGCAGAACGGGAAGGAGCCAGCGCAGCCAGAACGGTGCCCTCGCACTGTGTAGGGGATTTGATGTCATGATTCCTGCTTCGCTCGGGTGGACGCGGTACACTTGATTCCATCCTAGAGTATCTCCATCATGGAGATAACTGCCATGGGTTGGGTTTCCTGTTTGAAACTACCCATCGGGCGTCGCTGCAGTAATATCCGTCAGGGCACCAGACCAGATCTCGGGCACCAGCAAGCGAGCGGAGGCGGGACGAACATGACAGACGAAGCGTTCCAGCGCCCACCGGACTCCGCACCCTTCGCCCTGGTCCGCCTGCTCCAGGACTTCACGCTGGAGGCCAACAGGTATGTGGACACTGCGGGCGGCCGCAACGACATGCACCGCACGGATCTCAACGCGCTGGCGGTGATCATGCGGCACACCGCCAAGGGCCTGGTGGTCACGCCGGGCATCCTGCGCAGGGAACTCAACCTCAGCTCGCCCGCCACCACCGCGCTCATCGACCGGCTGGACAGTTCAGGGCACGTTGTGAGGGAGCGTCTCGGCCCGGACCGGAGGCAGGTCCAGTTGCGCATGACACCCAAGGCCTTCCAGGACGGCAGCGCCATTTTTATGCCGCTTTCGCGCCACCTGGGTGCCGCCATGGCGGGTTTCTCGCCCGAAGAGTTGGAGCTGGTCAGCCGGTTCATGGCCGCCATGGTGGACGCCACCATCGCGGCCCGTGAGGAAACGTCCGACGGCGGCCCCGCCTCGCCCACTCCGCCCAGGTAGGTCGCAGTAGATGTCGTCATGAGGGCTCATAACGACATTTAGTGCCACCTACTTCGGGGACGGTTCCGCCTGTTTTCCACTGCGGAGGGGTAGCGTTTTATTATGAGTGAGCAGCAGCCTGACGACGACGATGTGTACACGCACGGCCACCACGAGTCGGTGGTCCGCGCCCACGCTTCCAGGACCGCGGAGAACTCCGCGGCCTTTGTCATTCCGCATCTCACGCCCGGGGTTTCAGTGCTCGACGTCGGCTGCGGCCCTGGGAGCATCACCTGCGATTTCGCCGGGCTGGTGTCGCCCGGAAAGGTCACCGGCCTGGACCGGTCGCCGGACATCATCGCCCAGGCCACGGCGCTGGCCGCCGAACGCGGCGTGGCCAATGTGGAATTCCTGGCCGGAAACATCTATGACCTTGACTTCGAGGACGAAACGTTCGACGTCGTCCACGCCCACCAGGTGCTCCAGCACCTGACCGACCCGGTGGAGGCGCTGCGCGAGATGCGCCGGGTAGCGAAGCCGGGCGGCATAGTGGCAGTGCGCGACGCCGACTTCCACGGCATGAGCTGGTACCCCACGATCCCTGAGCTGGACGAATGGATGGACCTGTACCAGCGGATCGCACGACGCAACGGGGCCGAGCCCGACGCCGGCCGCCGGCTCGTGTCCTGGGCCCAGTCTGCGGGCTTCAGCAACGTGGCGCCCACCAGCAGCAACTGGCTCTATGCCACCGGGCAACAACGGAGATGGCAGGCCCGGGTCTGGGGCGAACGAGTGCTGCATTCGGCCTTCGCGGAGCAGGCCCTTGAATACGGCTTCGCAAATCCAGCGGACCTGGCCCGGATTTCGGCAGGATGGCACCGCTGGGGATCCACAGACGACGGCTGGTTCCTGATCCCGAACGGTGAGGTCATCGCCCGGGCGTGATTTACGGAGAGAACGAATACTGGGCAGAGCCTTACACCGCCGAGGTTGACCAACTAGACTTGGTCAACATGGGACAGTACAACGTCCAAGAGGCAAAAACCCGTCTGTCTGAGCTGTTGAACCTCGTTGAAAACGGCGAGGATGTGGTCATCGCCAAGGCAGGCCGTCCGGTGGCCCGGCTGGTGAAAATCGAGCGCCCCCACAAACGCGAGCTGGGCTTCCTGGCGCCCCTTCAAATTCCTGACGGGTTCTATGACCCGTGGACCGACGAGGAAATGGGTGAAGCCACGGGCAGGGATCATTGATGCGCCTGCTGCTGGACACACATGTTTTCCTGTGGGCCCTCGCCGAACCCAGGAAACTGTCCACCAAGGCCAGGAACGCCATCACCAAGCTCGAGAACTCGGTCTACGTGTCGCCCATGACCGCGTACGAACTGTCCTACAAACACCATCAAGGCAAGCTGCCGGCTGGGGCGGCGATAGTGGCAAGCTTTGGACGGCAGGTGGCCCACCTGTACGCCTCTGAGCTGTCCATCTCCGCACCGCATGCATTGGCCGCCGGCCAGTTGGATTGGGAACACAAGGACCCCTTTGACCGGATGCTGGCTGCCCAGGCCATGGTGGAGGGGCTGACACTGGTAACGGCAGATGAGGAGCTTCACGCATTCGAACCCGTGACCACGCTGTGGTGAGGCGGCACTCTTGTTGCGCCGACGGCACTAAACTTGGCAGGTGCAATTCTCCCTTTGGCTCGCCCTCGCGGGCGCCGGCGCCCTGATCAGTTTCACACCGGGTGCCGGTGCCATCAACACCATGAGCAACTCGCTGACGTCAGGGTTCCGCCGCTCCATCTGGGGCATCCTTGGCCAGCAGGCAGCCCTGGTTGTCCACGTGGTGATCGTGGCGTTGGGCGTCGGTGTGCTGGTGGCAAGCTCCCCGGTGGCCTTCAATGTGATCCGTTACGCCGGGGCCGCCTATCTGGTGTACCTGGGCATCCGCCAGTTCCTGAGCAAGCCGGAGCTGGACCAGGAACAGGCCGCCGCCCTGCGGAACGAGCCCGCCTGGTCAATGTTCCGGCGTGGCCTCTGGGTCAACCTGCTCAACCCGAAGGCCATCGTTTTCTTCCTCGCGTTTATGCCACAGTTCATCCGCCCGGAACAGCCGCTCCTGCCGCAGTACCTTGTGCTCACAGCCACCGTGGTGGTGATCGACATCCTGGTGATGTGGTTCTTCTTCGCCTTTGCCGCCAAGTCCTTCCAGCGGTTCACGCACAACGCCCGTGGCCAGAAGATCCTCAGCCGGATCTTCGGGGTGCTCTTTGTGGCGGTAGGAATTCTCCTTGCGCTGATCCACTAGTCGTGTTCTTCCAGGCCCGTCGTCAAGGCCTGGATCCACTGGCAAGCCTTCCGGCCGCAGATGTCTGACATTTTTGCCCTGGGTATGGTCATGAAGTGGCCACCTTCCGGACATCAATGCCACGATCGATAAATGCTTGAGGCAACCAAATCCCCCACATCGACAGAATCCGGCCCTGACGCCACCAACCCCGCCAACCCGGCGCTGGCCGCCGAGGCGAAAATCGCGCGGCTTGCCGTCACGATCTTCCCGGCGCTGGTGGTCCTGGCGGGTGTCGCCGGCTTCCTTGTGCCAGCCACCTTCCAGCCGCTGGGGCCCAGCGTCCCGTACCTGCTGGGCATCATCATGTTCTGTATGGGCCTGACCCTGACGCCGCCGGATTTTGCCTCTGTGGTGAAGCGCCCGTGGGCAGTGGTCCTGGGCATCGTGGCGCACTACGTGATCATGCCCGGTGCGGGCTGGCTGATTGCCGTGGCGCTCCAGCTTCCGCCGGAGCTTGCCGTAGGCCTGATCCTGGTGGGCTGTGCACCATCCGGCACCGCCTCGAACGTGATGGCCTTCCTGGCCAAGGGGGACGTTGCCCTGTCTGTAGCCGTCGCTTCGGTATCCACCCTGATCGCACCGGTGGTTACGCCACTGCTGGTCCTGTTCCTGGCCGGATCGTTCCTGGAAATCGACGCCGGGAGCATGGTCCTGGACATCATCAAGACGGTACTCCTGCCCGTCATCGCCGGGCTGCTGGCGCGGCTGTTCTTCAAGAACCTCATCGCCAAGCTGCTGCCGGCATTGCCTTGGGCATCCGCCGTCGTAATTTCCTTCATTGTCGCGATTGTTGTGGCGGGCAGCGCCTCCAAGATCGTGGCCGCGGGCGGCATCGTGTTCCTCGCAGTGGTCCTCCACAACGGCTTCGGCCTGGGCCTCGGCTACCTGGCGGGCAAACTGGGCCGGCTGGACGATAAAGCACGGAGGGCGCTCGCCTTCGAAGTGGGCATGCAGAACTCCGGTTTGGCCGCCACGCTGGCCACCGCGCATTTCACGCCGCTGGCCGCACTGCCGTCCGCCGTTTTCTCGCTGTGGCACAACATCTCCGGCGCGATCGTGGCAGCCTGGCTGGCGCGGCGCCCGCTGCAGGACGCCTAGCAAGGCCGATCCTGGAAGGCAGACGGACGGACGGAATTTTGACTTTTCAGTCAAATTTCTTACGAACCTGTCACGACATGCGAATGCCAGCTGGCCAAGAATGCCCTGGTCCCGCATGCTTAGCCCCATGAACTCATGGTCGAGCCCATACCGAATCATCGCCGTCTGCACGGGAAATATTTGCCGGTCACCGATGGCTGAGATGATGTTGGGCGCGGCCTTCCAAGCAGAAGGCCTGGGCTTGGATGTGACAGTGGATTCGGCAGGAACTACCGGTTATGAGGCAGGGCGGCCCATCGATCCGCGCGCCGCCCGCCGGCTTGCGGAAACGCATCTGGGCTCAGAGCACCATGTTGCCCGCGCCTGGCAGGCTGGGTGGTTCCGCGAACGCGATCTCATCCTGGCACTGGACGTTGACCACTACGCCTGGCTGCGCGACGCCGCGCCGGACGCGCACGCCACGAACAAGGTCAGGATGCTCCGCAGCTTCGACCTCGCCGCTGCCGGCAGCGATCCGCTGGACCAAGGCATCGAGGATCCCTGGTACGGGGGACACGCCGATTTTGACGCCGTCTGGGAGCAGATCCGCGGCGCTGTGCCCGGCGTCGTCGCGCATGTCCGCACGGTCCTTGGCCAGGCGGCGCCGCGACAGCAGCTGATGCAGCAGCAGGTACGCTCTATTTCATGACCCCCGCACCTGTGATCATCGCCATTGACGGGCGATCCGGCGCAGGGAAAACCACTCTGGCCATCGAACTGGCCGCGCAGCTGCGGAACCATCACAAAGTCGCGCTCTTCCACCTGGAGGACATCTACCCGGGCTGGAACGGTCTCACCGCTGGCATCGAGCGCTACGTTTCCACGGTGCTCACGCCGTTGAGCCGCGCCGAGCCCGCCACCTGGACCAGCTGGGACTGGGAAAGGCATTACGACGGCGACACGCGGGTCACGCTGCCCGCCGAGATCGTGATCATTGAGGGAGTGGGGGCGGCGGCTGCGGACGCCCGGCCCCTGCTCAGCGCGGTCATCTGGGCAGACTCGCCGGACGACGTCCGCCGGAAGCGGGCCCTGGACCGCGACGGCGGGACGTATGAACCGTTTTGGGACCAGTGGGCTGAGCAGGAAGAAGCCTGGCTCGCCGCCGACGACGTCCCCCACCAAGCAGATATCCGCGTCCTCAACAATGCCGACGGGTCCGCCACCGCCGACGTTATGCAGGCCCTCGCGTACCTGCCCGCTCTCGGACCTGCCCTTGTTCCCGAGCTTGCCGCCCGCCGCGGCCTCAGGCTGCGCGCAGAACGGCTGGACGCCAGGCCGGACGCCGCGGTGCTCTTCGAGAACCTCTACGGCGGCTCGGCAAATGCCGTCTGGCTGGACTCCTCCAACGCGGGCTCCCCCACCCCAGGCTCCTCCGACAGCGCGTCCCCCGGCGCGCCCGCGACGCCGTCGGAACAGCAGCCCGCCACCGTGCGCAGCCGCTTCAGCATCCTGGCGGACGACGGCGGGACGTACGGCCAGGCGGTCACGCACCGGTCCGGCGAAAGCGTCATCACGGCAGGCTCCGCCACGGCGCGCGTGCCGGGACCGTTCTTCCGCTGGCTGGACACCGTCTGGGGACGCCGGGCAGTCCGCACGCCGGACGGCTACCCGGGCGACTTCACCCTGGGCTGGCTGGGCTGCCTGGGCTATGAGCTCAAGCGCGAAACCGGCGGAACGGACGTGGCGGCGCCGACTCCTGACGCTGCCCTGATCTTCGCGGGCCGGGCCGTCGTTTTGGACCACGTGGAAGGAGCGGCCTGGCTCCTTGCCCTGGAAGCGCCCGACGCCGACCGCTGGCTGACCGACGCCCGCGCCGCCGTCGCTGCCGCTGCCGCTGCCGCCGCCCCCGCCGCGAGCACGCCAGGCCCAGGGGACCAACGCACCCACGCCGGCGGCAGCAACGGCGTCGTCCGTCCCGTTGGGCCCGCATTCAGCAGCCGCGACACGGAGCCGTCCTACCTGGCCAAAATCGCCGCCGCCCAGCACGAAATCCATGAGGGGAACTCATACGAGGTCTGCCTGACCACCACGCTCACGGCCCGGCTGCCCGCGGCCGCGGCGGCCCCCTGGCCGACGTACCTCGCGCTGCGGCGGAAGAATCCCGCGCCGTTCGCCAGCTACCTGCGGTTCGGCGGGCTGACGGTGGCCAGTACGTCGCCGGAGCGGTTCCTGAGGATAACGTCCGACGGCGGCATGCGCGCCGAACCGATCAAGGGCACCCGGCGCCGGGGTGCTGATCCGGAGCGTGACAGGCAGCTGCGGGAGGACCTGGCGACCTCGCTGAAGGACCGCGCGGAAAACATCATGATTGTGGACCTGCTGCGGAACGACCTCAGCCACTTCGCGGAGCCCGGATCGGTGACTGTCAGCAGGCTGTGCGAGATCGAAAGCTACGCCACGGTGCACCAGATGGTCAGCACCATCGACGCGCGGCTCCTGCCCGGCTCTCCGCGGGCCGAGGCGGTGGCCGCCTGTTTCCCGGCCGGCTCCATGACCGGCGCCCCGAAAATCAGCACCATGGCCATCCTGGACCGGTTGGAGGAGGGCCCGCGCGGCCTGTATTCCGGCGCGATCGGCTACTTTTCCCTCAACGGGGCCACGGACCTGGCGGTGGCGATCCGCACCCTGGTAACCACGGCGGTGGCCGGGGACGGCGACGAACAAGGCTCGACGGCGGAACTCACCCTCGGCGTCGGCGGCGCCATCACTGCCGACTCGGTACCTGACGAGGAGTACGACGAAATCCGCGTGAAGGCGCACGGTGTGCTTTCCGCGCTGGGTGCGGACTTTCCCGACGCCTGACCCCCGGAGTTACTGGAGCGTGGCAGTCAGCCTGGCGACGTTATCGACATAGCGGGCTGCGAGGGGGCGCTGCACCCAGTCCTCGAGTATGAGCTCGTTGGAAATGTCGCGATACGTGTCTTCGACCGCGCGCATGTTGTTCACGGTTTCCGCGCCGAGCAGCATCACCGAGACCTCCATGTTCAGCGAGAAGGAGCGCATGTCCATGTTGCTGGAGCCCAGGACGGCCACTTCGTCGTCGATGGTGAAGTGCTTGGCGTGCAGCACAAAGGGCGCCTTGTAGAGGTAGATCCGGACCCCGGCTTCCAGCAGCGCCTCGTAATAGGAGCGCTGGGCGTGGTGGACCAGGAACTGATCGCCCTTTTCGGAGACGAACAATTCCACGTCCACGCCCCGCTGGGCCGCTGTGGTGATGGCGTAGAGCAGGGAATCATCGGGCACAAAATACGGGCTGCAGATGGAGATCCGGTGCTGCGCGGAGTAGATCAGGGTGTTGAAGAGGCGCAGGTTGTTTTCGGTGATGAACCCGGGACCGCTGGGCACCACCTGGGCCGTGACGTTGCCCGGTTCGGGGTTGGCCGGGAGCTGCAGCTGGTGTTCCAGGGACTCGTCGGTTTCGCTCAGCCAGTCCGTGGCGAACACAACGTTGAGTGTGGTGACGATCGGTCCGCGCAGGCAGGCCATCAGCTCCACCCATTCGCGGCCGGCCTTGCGGTGTTTGGGGTTGTTGTAGGAAGGCTCGATCAGGTTCTGCGACCCGGTGAAGGCGAGTTCGCCGTCGATCACCATGATCTTGCGGTGGTTGCGGAGGTCCGGGCGTCGCCACTGCCCGTGGGTCGGCAGCAGCGGGAGCATGCGCTTCCACTGGATCTTCCCGGCCCGCAGACGCTTGAGGAAGTTGCGGTAACCCTTGACCCGGAGCGTGCCGATGTGGTCGAACAGCACCCTGACTTCCACTCCGCGCTCGGCAGCCTCCTCGAGGGCGGTCAGCAGGTCATTGGTGATGTGGTCCGTACTCATGATGTAGAACTCGGCGTTAACGAAGTTCTTGGCCTTGCGCACGGCTTCGGTCATGGCCAGGATCGAGTCCGGGTAGCCGGGAATGAGGTCCACGGAATTGCCGTCCACCATGGGGAGGGAGCCGAGCCGCTGGTTCAGTTCACCGGCGGACGTCACCCATTCGGGCCCTGTGTATTCACTGACGACGTCGGCGAGCGCCGAGATGCCGGACCGCACCCGGGTGTTGATGACCTCCTGCTGCTGGCGGCGGCGCCTGGAGAGCTTGAAGTTTCCGAACAGCAGGAAAAGGACCAGGCCCAGGAACGGTATGAAGAAGATACCCAGCAGCCAGGCCATGGCCGTGGTGGGGCGCCTGTTGCCGGGGATGATGCCGATGGCCAGAACCCGGATCACCAGGTCTGCAATGCTGAGCACCACCACTACCCATGTCGGCGCGGTACCGGCAAGCGAAATTGGCCACAGCACTGGACTACCCCCGGATTGCGCGCACCCGCGGACCGGTTCCGGCGGGGCAATGACCACAGCTTAGCCGCGCCGGGCGCTACTAAGCTGGAGCCATGACTTCTCCTGCGCCCGTGGTGCTCGTTTTCCTTGACCCCGCGTTCCCGGACGGCCGGCTGGCCGACGCTTCGCAGCCCCAGCTGATGGCCACGGACCAGGGCGCCACCCGCGGGGACGGCGTCTTCGAATCGATGCTTGCGGTGGGCGGCACGGTGCGGAAGCTGCCGGCGCATCTGGACCGGCTCGGCGGGTCCGCGGCCGCCCTGGACCTGGTGATCCCGGCGCAGGATGCGTGGCGGGCGGCGATCACCACGGGCGTCGCCGAGCACCGCACGCAGCACCCCGCGCCGTCGCCCGCCGAGGACGAGCTGGTGGTGAAACTCGTGGTCACCCGCGGCCCGGAAGGGGCAGAGTCCCCCACGTGCTGGGTTCAGGTCTCCCCGGTAGGCGCCCTGGGACGCCGCCAGCGCGAAACAGGTATCGACGTCATCCTCCTGGACCGCGGCTACAACAGCGACGTAGCTGAGCGTGCCCCGTGGCTGCTGCTCGGCGCCAAGACCCTGTCCTATGCCACGAACATGGCCGCCCTGCGGTACGCCCACAAACAGGGCGCCGACGACGTCATCTTCACCTCTTCCGACGGCCGGGTCCTGGAAGGCCCCACGTCCACTGTGCTGCTGGCACATCTGGAAACCTCCGACGACGGCGCCGGCGCCACCCGGACGGTGCGCCGCCTCATCACACCGCAACTGGACAGCGGGATCCTCCCCGGGACTTCCCAGGGTGCGCTTTTTGCGGCGGCCAAGGCAGCCGGCTGGGAGCTCGGCTACGGGCCGTTGGAGCCTCGGGACCTGCTGGACGCCGACGCCGTGTGGCTGATTTCCAGCATCAGGCTGCTCGCGCCGGTGAACCACATCGACGGCAAGGAAATCGGGACGCCTGCGGTGCAGAAGCAGCTGACGGCCGAACTCAACGCATTGTTTGCCGGGATCCAGTAGTTTCCCGGATTCAGCAGTTCCCGGATCCCGTAGTTTTCCGAAGTCCAGCAGGGAGGCCTTAAGCCATGGCGGTCCACAGTGCGGGGATCCTGCTGTACCGGCAGGGAGCAGACGGGCTGGAAGTGTGGATAGCGCACATGGGCGGACCGTTCTGGGCCCGCAAACAAACCCAGTCCTGGTCGGTTCCCAAGGGCGAGTACCTTCCCGACGAGGAACCACTGCTGGCCGCGCTGCGTGAGTTTGCCGAAGAAATCGGCACGCCGCCGCCAGCTGTGCCCTACTTTGAGCTAGGTGCGTTCAGGCAACCGTCGGGAAAGATCATCACAGTGTTCGCCGCGGAGTCTGACTTCCAGCCCGAACGGATTGTGAGCAACACGTTCCCGCTGGAGTGGCCCAAAGGATCCGGCATCATCCAGGACTTTCCCGAGGTGGACGATGCCCGGTGGGTGACGGAATCCGAGGCCCGCGGCAAGCTGGTCAAGGGCCAGCTACCCCTCCTGGACGCCCTGCTGGAGCATGTTGGATTGCCCTGAGTCGACCTGCCCAGGCCCGGGCCTGGGGGTTGAAGTGTGGCAATACCCTGTTGGTCCGTCCCGCAGGTCCGTATGGTTTGGTGCATGAACTCTTACGCGCAGCCGATCAACAAATTGACATTTGACGAATGCTGGGAACTACTGGCCGACGACACCCTGGGGCGGCTGGCCCTTGTAGTGGACGGCCATCCGGAGATCTTCCCGGTCAACTACGTCCTGGACCGCAGGAGCATCGTCTTCCGCAGCGCCGGTGGCTCCAAACTGTGGGGCGCCCAGGCGGACCGTCCCGCGGCGCTGGAGATCGATGGATACGATCCCCGCACGGAGGTGGCCTGGAGTGTGGTGGCGCGCGGAGACACCGAAGTGATCGAGGCCCAGGCTGACAAGGACGCCGTCGACGCCCTGCATCTGGAGCCCTGGCAGTCTGGACCTAAGAATTACTACATCCGGCTAACCCCACTTGCACTGACCGGCCGCCGATTCCAGGTCACCAAACCGGATGTCTGGAACACCCGGTTGTCGGACCGCCGTCGTGCTTCCTTCGAATAGCGCGGGAGAGATTATAGACAGCGAAGCCCCCGCTCCGCTCGTCCCGGGGGTCCGGATCCGGCTGCTGCGGCGGAGCGATGCGGCCGGCCTGAGTAAGGCCTACCTCCGGAACCGCCAGCACCTGGCTGCGTGGGAACCGGAGCGGGACGAAGCCTTTTTCACTCCCAGGCATCAGCTGGACATCATCCGGGCCAAGCTCGCCCAGCATTCCGTGGGCCAGGAAGTTCCGTGGGTGCTGGTGAACCGCGACGATCCCGCGTACATCGTCGGCGCCGTCACCCTTACTGGCATCGTCCGTGGGCCGTTCCTCAACGCCAACCTCGGGTACTGGGTTGATTCCAGCCTCAACCGGCGGGGCATCGGAGCTGCCGCGGTCCGCTTCGCCACGGACCATGCCCGGACAGAACTGGGCCTCCACCGGGTCCAGGCGGCAACGCTGCTCCACAATGAGCCCTCACGCAAGATCCTCAAACGCGCCGGGTTTCGGGAAATCGGCGTGGCGCCGGAGTACCTGAAGATCGCCGGCCGCTGGCAGGACCACCTGCTCCACCAACTGCTCCTCCACGGCTGACGCGATCGCGGCCGAATCCACAGCGCCTGCGCCACCTCACCGGCCCTCACGGTTCGCCTAAGCTGGCCTCAAGAACTCTTGAATCCGCAACCGAAAGGCAGACCATGAGCAACGACGCCCACATCCCCGTCATCCTGGGCGGCGCACGGACCCCCTTCGGCAAGTTCCGCGGCAGCCTCTCCGGGCTCACCTCCAGCGAACTGGGTGCCCACGCCATCAGGAACGCACTGGAACGGTCCGGCGTGGCGCCGGAACAGATCCAGGCAGTCATCGTGGGCCAGGTTATCCAGGCGGGCGCTGGCCAGGGACCCGCCCGGCAGGCCAGCCTCGCCGCCGGCATCGGTTGGGATGTGCCCACCGTGACCATCAACAAACTGTGCTTGTCCGGCCTGACTGCTGTGATTGATGCCGCCCGCATGATCCGCGCCGGCGAGGCTGATTTCATTGTGGCGGCGGGCCAGGAGTCCATGACCAACGCCCCGCACCTGCTCCCCCGGCTTCGCGGCGGCGTGGCCATCGGTGATGCGCCGCTGCTGGATTCGCTGAACTTTGACGGCCTGCAGGACCCCGTCTCAGGTGAACTGATGGGCTCCGCCACGGACGCCGGGAACGCCCGCCTGGGCATCAGCCGCGAGGACCAGGACGCCGTCGCCGCCCTTTCGCACCAGCGGGCGGAGGCCGCCCGGGCGGCCGGCATCCTGGCTGAGGAGATCGCTCCGGTGGAGGTCCCGCAGCGCCGGGGACCCGCCGTCGTGATTGATGCCGACGAAGGCATCCGCGCCGGCACCACCATCGAGACGCTCGCGGCGCTGAAGCCCGCCTTCTCCAAGGATCCGGCGGCCACCATCACCGCCGGTTCTGCCTCCCCGCTGTCAGACGGCGCCGCGGCGGTGGTAGTGGCCAGCAAGGCAGCTGCGGAAGCGGCCGGCCTCAGCTGGATCGCGGAAATCGGCAGCCACGGCCAGACCGCCGGACCGGACGGATCCCTGCATTCCCAGCCGTCCCGCGCCATTGAGCGAGCCCTGAAACTCGAAGGGCTGACCATTGACGACGTGGACCTCATTGAGATCAACGAAGCCTTCGCCTCGGTGGTGCTGCAGTCCGCCACGGACCTGGGGATCGACGCGGACAGGATCAACGCCGACGGCGGCGCCATCGCCCTGGGCCACCCGGTGGGCGCCTCGGGGGCCCGCCTGGTCCTGCATCAGGCACTCGCGCTGAACCGGCGCGGCGGCGGGACAGGCGTGGTTGCCTTGTGCGGCGGCGGCGGCCAGGGCGACGCCCTGATCCTCAAAGCCTGACGCCAGGTTCAGGCTCCGGGTCCAAGGATGACCAGCGGCACCAGGCGTTCCGCACACGAAACCCGGACCAGTCCCGCCGGCCCCTGTGCCGCCCGGTTGTTCACTCCGGTGTCGTCGCACCAGTCCAGGTTGTACGGGTAAGCGGTGACCCCGGCCTTCCCGGGAGCCACGCCAGCCGGGACGGTGAACACGAAAGTGAAGCCGCCGTCGTCGGACATGGGAGCGAGCTCTTCCAGCACCGCGGTACCGGTCGCATCCTTGACCGTCACCTGGACCCGTGCGTCGGTGCCGTAGCGGGCATCGCAGGTGGTATCCGGGGCGCTGACGGTGATCTTGTCACCGGGTTTGGCGGCGGCAGGCGAGACGGTAAAGTCCGGCGGCATGCAGGGCGGCGGCGCGAAAATGCTCCGGCAGCTGGTCACCCCCACCAGCACCGGCACAGCGCACAACGTCACAGTGCCCAGGCGCCCGTCAGTGAACGCCCCCGAATGTTCCCCATGACCCGATTGTCCCGTCAGCGCCGGCGTTACGGAAGCACGGCGGGATTACGGAAAAACGCATTGGTTACGGAACATGACGTCGGCGGCAGTGCGGCCGGGCGGGCCGGATGTTACGTTTTTGGGGAGTAATGAGAACCGGCGCCAAGCCCTGACTGGCCGGTCGGCAACCCTCCCTTTCGCGGCGGGGTGCCTCAGGTGAATACTCGGCATATCGACCCATTCGAGCTGCAAGCGTGAAAGAAGGAGTTCCGTCGTGTCTGACGCACCCGCCCCTGAAGAGAAACTGTCGTACCGGCTTGTCACCGGGCCGGATGACAGGTCGTTTTGTGAACGGATTTCCACTGCCCTGGCCGAAGGGTATGTCCTGCACGGCAGCCCGGCCGCAACGTCCAACGGCGGCGTTGTGATTGTTGCGCAGGCACTCATCCTCCCGTCAGCCATCGCGACAGCTGATGCCGCCGTCGCCTCCGCCGTGGACGACCTCGATTTCGACGGCGAGGGCCACGCATGAGCTACGCCGGAGACCTCACCCCGCAGCAGGCCTGGGCCAAACTCGAACAGGGCGCCATCCTGGTGGATGTCCGGACCGAAGGCGAATGGGCCCACATCGGCATCCCGGACACGAAGGCCACGGACAACGATCCCCTGTTCATCCCGTGGACGTTCCCGGGTGGCATCCCGAACCGGGATTTCATCACCGACCTGACGCAGCAGGCCCCGGAGGACGACGGCACTGAACTGGTGTTCCTCTGCCGCTCGGGCCAGCGCTCCATCGCCGCCGCCATCGCCGCGACGCAGGCCGGCTTCACCTCCTACAACGTCCTGGAGGGTTTCGAAGGCGAGCCGGACCGCTACGGCGAGCGCACCGTCAACGGCTGGAAGAACCGCGGCCTGCCCACCAACCTGGGAATAGCCAAATGACTTTCAACCCTGACGCCGCCGGCTGGAGCGCCGAGACGCAGGCGGTCCGCGGCGGGCTGGACCGCACCAACTTCCAGGAGACCACCGAACCGGTCTTCCTGAACTCGGGCTTCGTCTACGAGTCCGCTGCCGCCGCCGAGCGCGCCTTCACCGGCGAGGACGAACGCTTCGTCTACTCCCGGTACGGCAACCCGTCCGTGGCCACATTCCAGGAACGCCTCCGCCTGCTCGAGGGCACCGAAGCGTGCTTTGCGACGGCGTCGGGCATGTCAGCGGTGTTCACCGCACTGGGCGCCCTGCTGGCGGCCGGGGACCGGGTGGTTGCCGCGCGCTCGCTGTTCGGCTCCTGCTTTGTGATCCTGAACGAGATCCTGCCGCGCTGGGGCGTGGAAACCGTGTTCGTTGACGGCCCGGACTTGGACCAGTGGCGGGACGCCCTGTCGGAGCCCACCACCGCAGTGTTCTTCGAATCGCCGTCCAACCCGATGCAGGAAATCGTGGACATCGCCGCGGTCAGCGAGCTGGCTCACGCCGCCGGAGCCACCGTCATCGTCGACAATGTCTTTGCCACTCCCCTGCTGCAGCGCTGCGGCCAACTGGGCGCGGACGTGATTGTGTACTCCGGCACGAAGCACATCGACGGCCAGGGACGCGTCCTGGGCGGCGCCATCCTGGGCACCAAGGAATTCATCGACGGCCCGGTCAAGCAGCTCATGCGGCACACCGGCCCGGCTCTCTCCGCGTTCAACGCCTGGGTGCTCACCAAGGGCCTGGAGACCATGGCGCTGCGCGTCAACCACTCCTCCACGTCCGCACTGCGGATTGCCGAATGGCTCGAGCAGCAGCCGGCCGTCAGCTGGGTCAAGTACCCGCTGCTGAAGTCACACCCGCAATACGAGCTCGCCGCCAAGCAGATGAAGGCCGGCGGCACCGTCCTCACGCTGGAACTTGCGACGACGGGTGGCCGCTCGGGCAAGGACGCCGCCTTCGCGCTGCTGGACGCCTTGCGGATCATCGACATCTCCAACAACCTGGGCGACGCGAAGTCCCTCATCACCCATCCGGCCACCACCACGCACCGCGCCATGGGTCCCGACGGCCGCGCAGCCATCGGGCTCAGCGATGGAGTGGTACGGCTGTCCGTGGGCCTGGAGGACGTGGACGACCTCATCGGCGACCTGGAGCAGGCCCTGAAGCACATCTAGGTCTGGTTGGCCTGGTTCTGATTGGGCTGCTGCGCGATGATGCCTGGATAGTGGCGGCCCTCCCGGTGGCTTCCGGCGCAGTCCATCGCGGGGTGCTTCGAGGAGAGGCGATCCTGGGAGCGTCATTCCCGGCAGAGTTCAGCCAGTACCGCTTGTCCGTTCCCCGGTACCTGCCTCGTCTTCGCCCTGGATCGCGAGCCGGACGGCCACTTCATCCCCGTCGCTGATGCCCGCCGCGTCCCGGACGGCCTTCTTGACGGGCAACAGGTAGGAGCCGCTTTTGCTGTCCGGAAAGACCGAGGTCTGCCAGGTGCAGCCGGAGATTTCCGCCGTGACTCTGACCGAGCCGAAGCCCTCCCGGAACACCGCTGCCTCCTCCCGGAGGTCGTCGGCGACCTCCACCGGGAGGGTCAGGAAGTGCCAGCCGGATTCGTCGGGATAGCGCCACAGTTCTGCCCGGAATGAGTACGACGACGTCACGGCCTGAGTATGGCATGCCGCGTTGCCGGACGCATCCCCTGCCGGGGCCGGGCCAGGCGAATAACGCGTGAGGCAAACAGCAGCTTAGGCGCCCGGCTGGCGCAGCTCCCGGGAGGCCGTCTCCCGGACGGCGTCGGTCAGCTGGTTGAGCACCGAGGAGTCGATCTTCCAGCGCTGCCAGTACAAGGACACGTCAACGGGGCTCGCGGAGGCCAGCTCCACGAGGGCGCCGCTGTGGAGGTCTGCCAGGCACTGTTGCTCCGGCAGCAGCCCCCATCCCAGTCCGAGCCGGATGGCCTGGGCGAACTCGGCCGACGACGGCACATAGTGCCGCGGTGCGGTCAGTTCAGCGCCGGTCATCGTGCGGAAGAACCCGTCCTGCAGGTCATCCTTGCGGTCGAAGTCCACCACCGGGGCCTGGCTCCCGGCAACAAGTTCCGGCCCGTCCGGCCACCAGTGCCGGAGGTAGCCGGGGCTTGCCACCGCCCGGTACCGCAGGGAACCCAGCGGTTCCACGCTGCAGCCCTGGACCGGTTCCGGCGTTGCGGTTACCGCGGCCATCACCGATCCCGTCCGCAGGAGCCGGGTGGAATGCTGCTCATCCTCCCTGCGCAGTTCGAAGCACGCGCCGAGGTCCGGCGGAAGACTTGCCAGCGCAGGCATGAACCAGGTGGAGAGTGAGTCCGCGTTCACTACCAAGGGGATGGGCGCCGTCGGGCGGTCCCGGCTCCCGCCGAGCTCCTGCTGGGCGTCCCATTCGAGCTGCCGGACCTGCCGGGCGAACCGCAGGATGGCTTCTCCGGCGGTGGTGGGGCGGACGGGGTTGGTGCGCTGCAACAGGATCTGGCCGGCCGCGTCCTCCATCGCCTTGAGCCGCTGGGAAATGGCCGACGGCGTGACGTACAGGCTGCGGGCCGCCGCCTCGAGCGTCCCCTCGTCCACGACGGCCGCGAAGGTACGGAGCTGCTCGAACTGGAACATCTTCATTAGCTTTCCTTAATAGAGCTAAGAATAATTAGCTGGAGTAATCCTACGTCCGCCCGTACGTTGGAGGATATGGATCTGACTACATTTCTAGGCCCCGCCGCGCTGGGCTTCGGCACAGGCCTCGCCCTCATCGTGGCCATCGGCAGCCAGAACGCCTTTGTCCTCCGGCAGGGCATCCGCGGCGAGCATGTGGCCGCCGTCGTCCTGGTCTGCAGCGTCTCCGATGCGCTGCTCATCGCTGCGGGCATCGCCGGAGTGGGGGCGCTGCTCCGGTCGAGTCCCGTAATCGTAGACGTGGTCCGGTTTGCCGGCGCCGCCTTCCTGGTGGGGTACGGCGTTATGGCGGCGCGCCGGGCGGTTCGTCCTGGAGCACTAACGGCGTCGGGGCGGCAGCCCGCCGTCGGCCTCGGCGCCGCCCTCAGCACGGTACTGGCCCTGACGTGGCTCAACCCGCATGTCTACCTGGACACCGTGCTGCTGCTCGGATCGGTGGCCAACCAGCAGGCACAGGATTTGCGCTGGTGGTTCGGGGGCGGAGCCATCGCCGCCAGCATCGCCTGGTTCAGTGCGCTGGGATTCGGGGCCAGGGTCCTCCGGCCGTTCTTCGCGCGGCCCTCCTCGTGGCGCATCCTGGACGGACTCGTCGCTGCGGTAATGCTCACGCTGGGTGTGCGCCTGGCTGTCGGTGCGTGACGTCGTCGTTTCTTGGCGCGAACGGACACTTGGGGCCCGTCACAGCGCAAGAACAGGGCCATATCCGCCCCTTACGCGCAAAGCCTCGGGGAGAACTCAGGACAGGCGCACGCGCAGCAGCTCCGGGACCTCGTCCGCCTCACCCAACCCGGAGGTGCCGCGCATCGTGACACGCACGGCGTGGGCAACCACGGCCCCCAGCCCGCCGTCGTCGGGCGCCGATTCTTCCATCACCGCGTCCCGCACCCTGCGCTGTTCGGTGGAGCCCGTGCCGCGGGCAATGATGTCCTCGATGCCCTGCCGGGCCAGGGAAAGTTCGCCCTGCTCGGCGAGGACCGGAGCCAGATAATCCACCAAGGATCGCACCACGTCGACGGCCGGCGCCGGCCTGAACGTGCCAAAATCCAGCAACTCACCGTTCAGGCCACTGCTGCTCGCCTGCCATGCCGCCATCCGCAGCAGCACCGTGGGCACCGGGGCCGGCTCCACGCCGTCGCGCCATTCACGGCTGGCCGATTCGACCAAGGCCCGCACCAGCACCGCGATCAGGGCAGCGTCCTCGGCGCGGAGGCAGACGTCGGCCACCCGGACCTCAACTGTGGGGTGGTTCCGGGACAGTCGGGCGTCAAAGTAGATCATGCCTTCATCCAGCAGCACGCCACTGTCCAGCAGACGCGTGACCACCCTCCGATATGCGGAGTACGTGCTGAAAATGGCCGAAGGGCCGGACATAGGCCAGCGGTTCCAGGCCTGGGTTCGGTAGCTCTCGAACCCTGTGGGCATCCCGTTCCAGAACGGCGAATTTGCGCTCACTGCCGTGAGCACTGCCAGCTTGTCCCGGATCCTGTCCAGCACTGCCACGCCCTCGTCATTGGATTCGATGAACGTGTGGACGTGGAAGCCGCAGGTCAGCTGCTCCTGCGCGGTCAGGCCGAAGCGTTCCAGCATCCGGGCATAGCGGGCGTCCGGAGTGGTGTGGCTCGCAAGGCCAAACGGAGAAGTGGCCAGCGCGGCGACCCTGGCACCGTTCTTGATGGCCGCCTGGTCCGCAAGCAGCCGGCCGGCCCGGATCTGCTGCAGCAGTTCTGCGTACTCGAGGCAGGGACGGGTCTGGGTCTCGATCTGCTCAAGCTTCAGCTCGGCAGTCAGGCCAGTCCAGTCGTCGTGAGCGGTTTTTTCCTTGGCTGCCAGCGCATAGGGACGTTCCGGGGCGTCGTCGGCTGCCATCCGGCGGCCGGACAACATCGCATCCGCGAGGGCAAGCGGCTCCCCCGTGTCCGGATCAACGATCAGGAGCTCTTCCTCGACGCCGAATGTTCGCATTCTTATATTGTGCTGCAACGCCCGCCAGGTTGACCCGGTATAGCCGATCATGACGAAGCGCGAACCGGCTGAACCAGCTGCTGCAAGCAGCCTAAACCCCGGCGTTGCTCCGACTACTTGAATTTGCCCGCCTCTGGGGGTCGTTATCTGCCAGTTCGCGCCAGGCGGAGGGCCGCAAGTGTACGTTCGCGTTAGTCCTGGAAGTACTCCACCTTGGCGCCGATGGTGTTGAGCCGTTCCGCCAGGTCTTCGTAGCCACGCTCGATCACGTAGATATTCCGCAGCTCCGAAACACCCCGCGCCGCGAGCATGGCAAGCAAAAGGCAGGCGGCGGGGCGGAGCGCCGGCGGGCAGCCCACCTCGGCGGCCCGCCACTTCGTGGGGCCGTTGACGTAGATCCGGTGCGGGTCCAGCAGCTGCACCTGGGCGCCGAGCCGGTTGAGTTCGGTGAGGTAGATGGCCCGGTTCTCGTAGACCCAGTCGTGGATCATGGTCTGGCCGTGGGCTTTGGCGGCGATGACCGCGAAAAACGGCAGGTTGTCGATGTTCAGGCCCGGGAACGGCATGGGGTGGATTTTGTCCTCGGGGGCCCGCAGCTCGGACGGTTTGGTGGTCACGTCCACCAGCCGGGTGCGGCCGTTGCGCGCCACGTACTCGCCGGAAATCTCCAGCTTCTGGCCCATCTGTTCCAGCGTGGCCAGTTCGATCTCCATGAACTCGATGGGGACGCGGCGGATGGTCACCTCTGAGTTGGTGACAATCCCGGCGGTGATGAGGCTCATGGCCTCGATGGGGTCCTCGGACGGGAAATACTCAATGTCGACGTCGATGAGCGGCTGCCCGGTGATCTTCAGTGTGGTGGTGCCCACGCCGTCGATCTTCACGCCCAGCATCTCGAGGTAGAAGCAGAGGTCCTGGACCATGTAGTTGGGGCTGGCGTTGCGGATGACGGTGGTGCCGCGGCGGTGCGCCGCTGCCATGATCGCGTTCTCGGTGACAGTGTCCCCGCGCTCGGTCAGCACAAAGGACCGGTCGTGGGTGTCCGGCGGCGGAGCCTGCACGGCGTAGAAACCGGCAGTCGCCTCCACGGAGAGCCCGAACTGGCGCAATGCCTGCATGTGCGGCTCCACGGTGCGGGTGCCCAGATCGCAACCGCCGGCATACGGCAGGCGGTATTCCGCGGATTCGTCAAGAAGCGGGCCCAGGAGCATAATCACGCTGCGGGTGCGGCGCGCCGCGTCCACATCCATGGCCTTGAGGTCCAGGACGGCGGGGCGGCGGAGCTGGAGATCGGTGTCGTTAAGCCACGTGCACTCGACGCCGATGCTGGTCAGGACCTCCACGATCCGGTTGACCTCTTCGATCCGGGCGAGGCGGCGCAGGACGGTGGTGCCGCGGTTGATCAGGCTGGCGCACAGCAGCGCCACACCGGCGTTTTTGCTGCTGTTGACATCCACCGCCCCGGAAAGCGTGCGGCCGCCTTCGATCCGCAGGTGCGTCATCTGCGGTTTGCCCACTTTGACGATGCTGCGGTCGAGAATGGCTTCGAGCCGCTGGATCATTTTCAGGCTCAGGTTCTGCTTGCCCTGCTCCATCCGGGCGACGGCGCTTTGGCTGGTTCCCAGCGCTGACGCGAGCTGACCTTGGGTCCAGCCCTTCTCGGTCCGGGCGTCCCTGAGTGTGGCGGCAACGTGCTCGGCAGTTCGCTGGATCATAGATAAAAAATATCACAGATGAGCTATTTATGGGATGTGAATCGGAGGTGGCGACTGAAATCCCAGCAAATACCCGATTCATGAGATAGCCACTCCTTAATGCTTGTCCTTGACCCGCCACCCGCTCGGCGGGAGACTGAAACATCGGGTTCACCCGATAAACGGAAGAATGCCCTGCAGGAGGCCTGCCATGTATGGGAATGCGGCCACAGCATCCCATGCTTTAGCGTGTGCCATCTTGTGCCTGCTCATGGCCCTTTGCGGGATTATCGTGGCGCCGGCGTCCGTGGCCGCCCCTTCACCGGGCGAGGGCGCCGAGCAAGCACTGGGCAACGATGTCTCGTGGCCTCAGTGCAACAAGGCGCTTCCCGCCGCTCCAGCTTTCGGGATCGTGGGCGTCAACAATGGCCTGGCCAGCACCACTAACCCCTGCCTCGCCGAACTGCTCCGCTGGGCCAAAGCCATCACGGTGAACCCGACCGAACAGCCGTCCGTGGCCCTTTACGTCAACACCGCCAACCCGGGGCACGCAGGCTCCTGGTGGCCGACCAGTAACAACTACCCCGCAGCCAACGCTGTATCCAACCCCTACGGCACCTGCAAGGACAAGGACGTTGCCCCGGCGTGCGCATACATGTACGGCTACGCCAAGGCGTACGACGACGCCTACATCCGCGGCATCAGCAGCCCCTCGGACTACCTGTGGTGGCTCGATGTTGAAACAGGCAACAGCTGGTCCCCCGACAAGAATGCCAACCGTGCCGTCCTAGAAGGTATGACCGACTTTTTTCACAGCATCGGCGCCGACGTCGGCATTTACTCCTCGGCCTATCAATGGGGACAGATCGTGGGCAGCGTCAGCAGCTCCAGCAACCTTTATGCCCTGCCCAGCTGGCTGGCAGGCGCCCGCACGGCCTTCGGAGCCACGGCCAACTGCTCGAATGCGCCGCTAACCCCCGGCGGCACGGTCACCCTGACCCAGTTCGTCTCCAGGGGCTTCGACTACGATCACTCGTGCATTTAGCAGGCAC
>NZ_JAKFFD010000025.1:0-29357 GCF_036675385.1 Pseudarthrobacter sp.
TGCCTGCTTCATGGAGATGTCCGAGTGCTTGGTCAGCGCAGTGGCGGCGCCTTCGGTGTCGCCACTGCGCGCCAACGTGCGGATGCGGCCGTAGATCTCGTCGTTGAGCATATTGCTGCTGACCTCACGCGTCACATCTCCCTTGCTGGCAATGGCGCGGTAGCGGTAGGGGAACCGCTGGGGCGTGTCGTCATCGTCGGGCTCCGCCTCCGCCGCTTCAGCGGCAGGGCTGCGGTAGGCCTGCGGGTGGGCGGCCAACGCCCCCACTGCGTCCCGGGATGCCCGCAGTCCTTCTCCTGTGGCCTCGTAGTACAGCTTGATGGCCGCCATCGCCTGTCCCTGCGCAATCAGCGCGTACAACCTGCGGTGCTGGTCCTCAGAGAGCTTGGCGGCGGCGCGGCGTGCCACCTCAACCGGATCCGGCGCAGGGGCCGTGCCGGCCTGCTTGACGGCCGCCTGCCGCCTGCTGACCGCCCGGGCAGCCAATGCGACACCGGCGGCCACGACCGCGAGGATGATAACGGGGATCACGAGCGATTCCATTTCTAAAGCCGATCTACATACTTTTTGGCTGTCGCCAGGTCCGTTTGGGTTGCCTGGCGGAGGAGTTTGATGGCCTGGATCTTGTGCCCGTCGTGCGCCATTGTCTGCAACTGCATGGCCAGCTGAGGGTCCAGAATCCCGCCGGGGAGCGCCGCATAGCCATACTGGCCGGCACCCGCTCCGGACTGCCCGCGCCGTGCTGCCCGGGCGTGGTCTTCCTGCTGCGATTGCTGTTGTTCGTTCTGGCTGGGCCGGGTGTTGGCTTCCAGGCGGGCACGCACGGCTGTTGCCACGCGTACCTGCTCGGCATAGTGCTCCGCGGAGCGCCGGGCCAGGTCCTGCTGGTACTTCTCGGCGTCGGACGTCCCGGAATTACGGGGTCTGAGGGCCGTCGTAAATGCCCAGATTATTGCCGCCAACACGCCGGCCGGCAGAAACACCATCAGTACATCGCCCATAGTCAGAGCTTATGCCAGATGCCCGTTATCCACAGCACATTCCGGCCGTTGCATACAGCCGATTCGCTGTGGCGTCAAAAGATGCCGGCAGGTGTGCGATGCATCACTAAACGGGTATGAATCGCCGGTGGAGGTGCCCGGATATCCGGATCTTTCAACAGCGCCGCGCCGCAAGCTGTGGATGAAGGTTGCGAAAAAAAGAATTTAGTCCACATGCTCGACGAACGTTTTCGCAGGTCAGACGCCTATATACGGCAAAAGTTTTTTTGTTTCCACAGGTTCACCCACAGGCTGTGCACAAGCTATGCCCCTTAGTGCACAGGTTATCCACAGCCCTCGGGGTTGGTGGGCTTGGACGCTGGGGCGGTGGCGGCTACCGTTGCGGGATACCTGCTTTTGGGGTGCTGTGACGCCGTCGCGCACATGTGCTGTCGCAGCAGTGGAGGACTTCGGTCCGGCTGCTGCGGCGCTTTCTGTGGATAACTTGCGGAACATGGGGATAACTCCCACGCGCGTTGCGCAGACTCAACGTTGCGGAGGCTTCAATCGGGCCCGCCGGGCTTCATTGTCGGAGGCCGCTGATAGACCTGAACGTATGCCGTCCCGTGGAGGTCCCGCAGGAGGGCATCCCGGCAGGTGAATGACTTACTCGCCGCATCAAGTCGCGGCACACTATGGAGGACGGCAGCTTTGTCAGTAACGCACCTGGACTCGATCGAGGGTACCCGCGGATCAGAAGGCAGCCGTAAGCCACCACAGGACATTCCCGCTGAGCAGTCCGTCCTCGGCGGCATGATGCTGTCCAAGGACGCCATCGCTGACGTTGTGGAAATCCTCCGCGGACAGGACTTCTACCGGCCTGCACACGAGACCATCTACGAGGCGATCATCGACCTCTACGGCCGCGGCGAGCCGGCGGATGCGGTTACGGTCTCGGACGAACTGACCAAGCGCGCAGAGATCAACCGGATCGGCGGACCCGCCTACCTGCACGAGCTCATCCAGACTGTCCCTACGGCCGCCAATGCCGGCTACTACGCCGAAATCGTGGCAGAGCGCGCCATTCTGCGCCGGCTCGTCAACGCAGGCACCAAAATCGTCCAGCTGGGATACGGTTCGGACGGTGAGGTGGAGGACCTGGTCAACCAGGCACAGGCCGAGGTTTACGCCGTCGCGGAGCGGCGCACCGCAGAGGACTATGTGGTCCTCAAGGACGTCATGGAAGCCACGGTGGACGAGATCGAAGCGTCCGGACACCGCGGGGAAGGCATGACCGGTGTGCCAACGGGGTTCTACGAACTCGATGAACTCACCCATGGATTGCACCCGGGGCAGATGATCGTTATTGCCGCCCGTCCGGCAGTTGGCAAGTCCACGTTTGCCCTGGACTTCGCCCGCTCGGCCGCCATCAAGAACAACCTGGCCACCGTGATGTTCTCGCTCGAAATGGGCCGGAACGAAATCGCCATGCGCCTGTTGTCCGCAGAGGCAACCATCGGCCTGCAGGACCTTCGCAAGGGCACCATCAAGGACGAGCAATGGTCCAAGATCGCCACCACCATGGGCCGGATGAATGATGCCCCGCTCTTCATCGATGACAGCCCGAACATGTCGCTGATGGAAATCAGGGCCAAGTGCCGCCGCCTCAAGCAGCAGCATGACCTGAAGCTCGTGATCCTGGATTACCTGCAGCTCATGAGCTCCGGCAAGAAGGTGGAGTCACGCCAGCAGGAAGTCTCCGAGTTCTCCCGTGCGCTGAAGCTGCTGGCCAAGGAACTCCAGGTTCCGGTCATCGCCCTGTCGCAGCTCAACCGTGGCTCCGAGCAGCGCCAGGACAAGCGGCCCATGGTCTCTGACCTCCGCGAATCCGGCTCCATCGAGCAGGATGCGGACATGGTCATCCTGCTGCACCGTGAGGACGTCTACGACAAGGAATCCCCGCGTGCGGGCGAGGCGGACATCCTGATCGCCAAGCACCGTAACGGCCCCACCAAGGACATCGTGGTGGCATTCCAGGGTCACTACTCGCGCTTCGCCAACATGGCGGCCGACGCCGGCGGCAGCGGCTTCTAGGACCGTTCCTGCCGGAGCTGGCTGGCTGGTTTAACCCTGCCCCAGCAGGTGGTTGGGCAGCCGGTTCCCCGGGGCGGTCCCGCGGATCTCGAGCAGTTCGCGGGCGTGGGCATGCAGGCGTTTGTCCTCCGCCGAGACCGGCACCCAGCCGGGGACTGGCACCGAGTTGCCGTCGGCGTCGCGCGCCACCATCACCGTGAGGCAATACGTGGTGAGGTTCAGTTCCTTGCCCTTCGGATCTCCGGAGCGCACATGTACGGCGATGTGCATGCCTTTGGTCCCGGTGTAGACCAGCCTGGCCTCTACCTCCACCAGATGGCCGATCAGCAGGGGCCGGTAGAAGCGCACGCCGCCGGAGAAGACCGCCACGGTGTCCATGCCGCAGTAGCGGGACGCGCAGACGTAGGCGGCTTCGTCGATCCACTTCATCACGATGCCGCCGTGCACTTTCCCGCCCCAGTTCACGTCCGTGGGGGCCGCCATGAACCGCAGCGTCACGCGTTCGGCGGTCCCGGCGTCGGTATATTCCTGGGCGTTCATGGCTTCGACAATCCGTTCACGGACCTTGATCCGCGCCAGGGCGTGGTCCCGCTGCTCGATCTCCGCGGCCGTGACCGGTTCGAACTGTTTGACGGGTATGGGCTTGCCGTTGTCGCCGACCGCCACAAAGATCACCATGCACTGGCTGCGCATCGTGGCAGGCCCGCCCTTGGGGTCGCTTGACGAGACGACGGTCCGGATGTGCATGGAGGAGCGTCCGGTGTAGACGATGGTGGCCTCCACCTCCACCATGTCGCCGCTGTTCACGGGGTCCGCGAAGTGGATGTTGCCCACGTAGGCGGTGACGCAGTAGGACTTGGCCCAGCCCACGGCGGCAGCGTACGCAGCCTTGTCCACCCATTCGAGGACGGTCCCCGCATCCACCGAGCCGCTGTGGCCCACATCCGTGGGGGCAGCCAGGAAGCGGAGGGTTACGGAATTGGCCGCGGTCTCAGTCATGCTGCGATCTTACTGAGGCGCCGTGTTACCGGAGGGTCGGAGCCGACACATACCTGCAACAGGAACTGCCCCGCCCGCCCTTTTGGGGCGGACAGGGCAGTTCTGTCTGTGGACTACTGGAGGCTACTTTGCGCCGGTATGGGTGATATCCGGCTGTGCGGGCAGTTCCATGCCCACTCCGATGAAGAAGCTGGGGTGCGGCCGGGGTGCCCTTGGTGCTGTTGTTCGACTTCTTTCGGGCCGCCGTCAGGACCCGGTCGCTGGACCCGGATTCCCAGTTCCACTTGGCAATGCTGGGCGTTCCTGTACATCGTTATAGAGGTCAAGGGTTTCCTGGTGGTTTTCTGGGAGTTTTTGATGTCAAATGTGTTGTTTTGGGTGAAGATGCGACGCCTTGAGCGTCCCGCCATGACGCGGCCGAGGTCATCCGATTTGCATCACTATTGATAATGACTATCGTTAGCGATATGATAAAAACTCACCCACATCCCGGCCATATGCACACTTATCCGCAGGCCCTCCCGGCAGTTCTCGCGGTTTCGGCACTACTCCTCACGGCGTGCGGGGCGGCTCCGGGCGCCGGCTCCGGACCGTCGCAGGGCGCAGGCCCTGACTCGGCCGGCGCTTCCGCTTCTGCCACAGCAGGGCAGGCGAAGGAAAGCCAGGCCCCCACCCCGCGGCTGGTCCTGACCCACGACGCGGGCATCACGGTTCTTGACGCGAAGACGCTGAAGCCCGTGGAGGAAGTGCCGCTGGAAGGCTTCAACCGCCTCAGCCCGGCGGGCGACGGCCGCCACGTTCTGGTGGCCACCGGAGATTCCTTCCGCGTCTTCGATGCCGGTGTATGGACCGAGGCGCACGGCGACCATGGGCACTCCTATGCCGCCGCGCCTCGGCTGACGGACCGGGCCTTCAGCGCCAGCAAGGCCGGCCACGTGGTCAACCACGCCGGGAAGACAGTGCTGTTCAATGACGGTTCAGGGAAGGTGGAGGTCTTTGATCCGGCCGCGCTGACCGACGCACTCAAGGCCGGCCTGCCCGAGACCAGCACTTACACCGCACCCGAAGCCCACCACGGCGTCGCCATCGCGCTGGAGGATGGGAAGCTGCTGGTCACCCTCGGGAACGAGGAGGGCCGCACTGGCCTGGCGCTGCTGAGTGCGCCGGGAAATGCCGGCGGGCAGGGACGAGGTGAACTGCTCCGCAACGAGGAGTGCCCCGGTGTGCATGGAGAGGCAGTGGCGGGCCATGAAACCGTGGTGGTGGGCTGTGAGGACGGCATGCTGGTCTACCGCGACGGCGCCTTCACCAAGGTTGCAAGCCCTGACCCGTACGGCCGCATGGGCAACCAGGCCGGAAGCCATGAATCTCCCGTGATCCTCGGCGATTACAAGGTGGACAGGGACGCCGACCTGGAGCGGCCCACCCGGATCTCGCTGGTCAACACGGACACCGGGACGCTCCAGCTGGTGGACCTGGGCGCCAGCTATTCCTTCCGTTCCCTGGGCCGCGGTCCGGGCGGGGAGGCTCTGGTGCTGGGCACGGACGGGGCGCTTCATGTGATTGATCCGACGACGGGCGAGGAGACCGCTGCCATTTCCGTGGTTGGCGCCTGGACGGAGCCGGATGCCTGGCAGGATCCCCGCCCTACCCTGTTTGTCCAGGGCTCAACGGCCTTCATCACGGAGCCGGCGGCTTCCAGGATCCATGCCGTGGATCTAAAATCCGGGAAAATCGTCAACAGCACGGACCTGGACCACGTGCCCAACGAATTGACCGGGGTGACCGGCTGACGCTCCTGCCACTGCAAAGACGTTAAAAGCCCGACGGCGGACGGGCACCTGGGTGCCTGTCCGCCGTCGGGCGCTGCTCGAGGAGGAGGAGTCCGCTTAGGCGAGGACTGCCAGTTTGGAGCCCTTGCGGCCGAACAGGACGCGGTCCACAGAGACGCGGCCGGCTCCGGTGAGTGCGAGTGCCAGGGCGGCAGCGCCCAGGAGCAGCACCAGTTCGTACCCGCCCTTGTCGGCGAAGACTCCTGCCGAGGCATGCACCAGGAAGAAGGCGCCGATCATGTTTACGGCCAGCAGGGCGGCCACCACGCGGGTGAGTACGCCCAAGATGAGGGCAATGCCGCCAGCCAATTCGAGGCCAGCGACGAAGGGCGCTGACACGTTGGCTGCCGGAACGCCCATCTGGGTGAACGCCGCCTGGGTGCCGGCGATGGTCCATTCGTTGAACTTCTGCCAGCCGTGGGCGGCGAAGAGGAAGCCGAGGGCGACGCGCAGGACGGTGATGGCAGTGGTGGTGAGGCGTGACTGATTCATAAATCGAGTCTCTCTGACCATTAGTTGAAGTGTCAACTAATGGATCGCCATTGTGTCCTTTGTCATGACTTCCGGCGTCACGGAAGCGGAGCAGTCAGGTGGGCGGTGCCGGCCGTTAGGCTGAAACCGTGCCCAGCCAATCCGCCCCCGCTGCCGTCCAGCGTCCCGCCAGCCATGCCCGGGAAATCCTGCGGCTCGCCGTGCCGGCGTTCGGCGCACTGATCGCCGAACCGCTGTTCCTGCTCGCGGATTCGGCCATTGTGGGCCATCTCGGCGTGGCCCAGCTGGCCGGGGTGGGGCTCGCCTCCGCCGTGCTGCACACCGCCGTCGGCCTGATGGTTTTCCTCGCCTACTCCACTACCCCGGCGGTGGCCCGCGCGATGGGACACGGCCAGCTGGGCAAGGCACTCGCCGCAGGGCGCGACGGCGTCTGGCTGGCACTTCTGCTCGGCGTGGTCCTGGCCGTGGCCGGCTTCTGGGCCGCTGAACCGCTGGTGGCCCTGATGGGGGCGGAGGGTGACGTTCGCTCGTTCGCCGTTGACTATCTCCGCTGGTCCATGCCCGGCCTGGTTGCCATGCTGCTCATCTTCGCGGGCACCGGCGTCCTGCGCGGATTGCAGGACACCAGGACGCCGCTGCTCGTGGCCACCGCAGGCTTTGCCTTGAATATTGTCCTCAACCTGTGGCTGGTCTACGGGCTGGACTGGTCCGTTGCGGGCTCGGCGGCAGGCACCAGCGTGGCGCAATGGGCCATGGCGGCCGTCTATCTGGTGATGGTCCAGCGCAATGCCGCCCGGCACGGCATCAGCCTGTGGCCCGACTGGAGCGGCATCCGCGCAATGACCCGGGTCGGTTCGTGGCTTATGCTCCGCACGCTGAGCCTGCGCATCGCCATCCTGGCCACGGTATTTGTGGTCACGGGGCAAGGTGCCGTCAACCTGGCGGCCCACCAGCTGGCCATGACCATCTTCTCGTTCCTCGCCTTTGCCCTCGATGCCCTTGCCATCGCCGCTCAGGCCCTGATCGGCAAGGAACTGGGCGCATCCAATCCCGTCAGGGCGCGGCACCTGACCCGGACCATGATCCGCTGGGGCATCGGATTCGGTTTGGTCACGGGAGCCCTGCTGGCCGTCGCGGCGCCTTGGGCGGGGGTGCTGTTCACTTCCGACGCCGGCGTCCAGTCCGTGCTGACCTACGCCCTGTGGATCCTGGCAGCCGGTCAGCCTCTTGCCGGGTATGTTTTTGTCCTGGACGGCGTGCTGATCGGCGCCGGAGACGCCAGGTACCTGGCGCTGGCGGGCGTGGTCAACCTCGCTGTCTACGTCCCCATGCTTGTGGCCGTTGCCGTCTCCGGCATGTCCGCCGCCGCAGGCCTCGTTTGGCTGTGGGCCGCGTTTGCGCTGGGCTACATGGCCGCCCGGGCGCTGACGCTGGGCCTGCGCGCCCGGTCGGACCGCTGGATGGTGCTGGGTTCGCCATAGGGCCGGCGGCCACTAAACTGGACCGGTGAACCAACCACTGACACCCACAGATGCTCCCGCCGGCGCCGCCCAGCAGGCAGACCTGTGGAAGCCGGTTCTGCTCCGGGCCGTGGCCGCACTGTTGTTCGGCGCCGCGACCATTTTCTGGGCCGGACCGTCGGTCCAGGTCATGGGCTGGGCGGGCGGGTTGTACCTGCTGGCCACGGGCCTGCTGGTCCTCTGGGCCATCCCGAAGACCGGCTACGCGCGTGACGGCATGCCCGGCAAGATCCTCTCCGCCGCAGGGGCCACCCTGGCAGGCGCTGGTGTTGCCTTGGCATTGCTTCACGGGGACCGCGTCTTCGGCGTCGTTGCGGCAGTGGGACTTGGCCTGGCCGGAGCCGTGGAGCTGTACTGCGGCCTCAAGTATCGCCGCCGGCACGTGCTGGCCCGCGACTGGCTGGCCTCGGGCATCATCGGGCTTGGTACCGCGGCGATCCTGCCCTTCTTCATCAGCCTCGGAGCCCATGCCCTGCTGGGCGTCGCCGGCGGCGGAGCTATCATCTCCGGTGTGCTCTGGGTCCTGTCGGGGCTGACTCTAAGGCACGATTCCCGGCCCGCCTCCACGAAGCCGTAAACTAGAAGCGAAAGGTTCTACCCGGCGTAGAAAACGCGCCCGGAACAACCCCACACACATTCGAACCAGCACGCCCTTCGGCATGGCTGTAGGAGAGGAACTACCTTGGCAGACCAGAAACCAGGAAAACCGCGCAAGCTGCGGACCTCGGTGAAGGGGCCGCTGATGTTCTCTGCGTTCTGGGCCGTCCTCGCCTTTGTTACGGTGCTGATCTTCGCCTCCGGCGGCAGCTCGAAGACCCCGCGGTTCGACCTCGCCTTCACGGGCGCCGGCATCGCGTTCATCGTCACGCTGGTGATCGCGGCCATGCTGGCCATGAGCCACAAGGAGAACTCCGAACACCTGGGCAAGGGATCCGGCGTCAACCTGAGTTCAGCCCGGAAACCGTCGCACGGATTCGGGGGACACGGCCCCAGCCAGGCCGGCGGCGCCCCTGAGGCTCCGGACGCTGACGGTACCGGCACCAGCCACTCCTAGCGAACAGTAGCCTGCCGCGCGCGGTACGCTGCCACGTGCGCGCGGTTGGCGCAGTTGCCGGTATCGCAATACCGTTTCGACCGGTTGCGGCTGAGGTCCAGGACCACGGCATCGCAGTCCTCGGCCTCGCACACGAGCATGCGGTCCATCTCCTTGCTCCGGATGACGTCCGCCAGGGCCATGGCGGCTTCGGTGCCCATGCGCTCTGCCAGCGGCGCGTCCCTGGCAGTGGCGTGCAGATGCCAGTCCCACTCATCGTGCTTCATCAGCTGGGGGAGTGCGTTGGCCTCGCGCAGCAGGCGGTTGACGCCCGCCACAGCAGAGTCTTCGTCTGCAGTCCAGAGGGCGGCAAGCCGCCCGCGCAGTTCGTGGACACTCGACAGTTCCGCCGCATCGCGGGCGCGGGCTCCACTGAACCCCTCGGACTGAAGGAAATGATCCAGGTCCGCCACCGTGGCGAGCGATTCGCGTCCGTTGGCGGCGGTGTTGATCAGGTTGACGACGGTGCGCAGGGCTATTTCGGTGTCAGGTGCAAAGACCATCTTGACTCCTTACTGGGGTCGGGCGTAATGTCAGGACCATTACCCCACTTTACTCCTGACAGGAGGCGTCGGTGACTGCCGCCCCTAACCCCGCAGCCGCGGGCGGATTCCTTGGCTCCGGCCTTGGAATCGCGTTGTTCTCTTCTGCCGTCTTCGGGCTCTCCGGTTCCTTCGCCAAAGCGCTCCTGGAAACCGGCTGGTCCCCGGGCGCTGCCGTAACGGCCCGCCTGACCGGTGCCGCGCTGATTCTCGCCGTTCCCGCCGTTCTGGCTTTGCGCGGACGGTGGTACCGGCTGCGCGACAACTGGGTCACCATCGGGCTTTTCGGCCTGATCGGCGTGGCCGCATGCCAGCTGTTCTACTTCAACGCGGTAGCCCGCCTGTCCGTGGGTGTAGCGCTGTTGCTTGAATACCTGGCTCCCGTTCTCATCGTCCTTTGGCTATGGGGAGCCAGCAAGAAGCGGCCACGGGCGCTGACCTTCGGCGGAACAGTGCTGTCGCTCGGCGGCCTGGTCCTCGTCCTGGACCTCACCGGAACGGTCAAGATCGACATCATCGGGGTCCTGTGGGGGGTGGCCGCTGCCGTATGCCTTGCCATCTACTTCTTCATCACGGCCAAGGAGAATGATTCCCTGCCGCCCATCGTCCTGGCGTCCGCCGGGCTGCTCGTGGGGGCCGCCGTTATGTGGCTGGCGGCCGCCACGGGACTGCTTCCCATGGCCTTCAGCACCGCGGATACCAGGCTCGGCCCCTGGATCACACCCTGGTGGGTCTCCCTGGGTGGCCTGGTCATCCTGGCAACAGTCCTGGCATACGTTTCGGGCGTTGTCGCTGCCCGCGCCCTTGGCTCCAAGGTTGCGTCCTTCGTCTCGCTGACCGAGGTGCTGTTCGCCGTGACCTGGGCCTGGCTGCTGCTGGGTGAGCTGCCCGGCGCCATCCAACTCCTGGGTGGCGTCCTCATTGTTGGCGGGGTGGTTCTGGTCCGGCTGGACGAGCTGCGCTCCGGCACGGCCGCTGCAACTGTCGGTGCGCCCGCGCCGCTGGACCACGCGAACGACGTCGAACCCGTGCCCTGAGTGCCGGCTGCCGTTAAATGCGGCGAGGGCCCGGACACTGTGCAGTGTCCCGGCCCTCGCAGTAAGGCTTCTGCGGTTAGCGTGAAGCCTGGTCCTGCTCGCTGGCGTTCTTGGTGGCCTTCTGGCCCGCGTCCTTCAGCGCCTGGATGACCTGGTTCAGCGCCGCGGTGTGCGTGCCGGACCATTCGCCGCGGAAGTGGTCGGCGTCCGGGCCCTTCCAGTCGGTGCTGTCCAGCACGCGCGTCAGGTTGGACCTCTGCTGCTCGATCTCGCCGGCACCGGCCTGCAGCTTGCTGCCAAGAGTCCTGAGCTGTTCTACATCTGCGCCCCACATAGCCATCAGTTTTTCTCCTCGTTAGTCTTGGATCCGATCCAGATCGGCATCCCCAGCGGCCCCCGGCTCATCCGGAAGATCCATTACCTAGAACCTATCCCGGCCCCAAATCACTGTCGATGGGCACCGCTGCCCATGCACCACTCCCCATGGGCCACAGCTCCCGGCGGTTGAATCTCGACAAGCTCGATCACCGGTGTCCTGGGGGTCGATCCGAGGCGTTCCAGAGCCTAGCATGGGCATATGTGCCGGAACATCCGAACCCTCCACAATTTCGAACCCCATGCCACCTCTGAGGAAGTGCATGCCGCCGCGCTGCAGTATGTGCGCAAGGTCAGCGGCAGCACCAAGCCGTCCAAGGCCAACGAGGACGCCTTCGAAGCGGCGGTGCACGAGATCGCCCACATCACCCAGCACCTGCTGGATTCGCTGGTCACCCACGCTCCCGCCAAGCACCGGGACGAAGAGGCCGCCAAGGCAAGGGCCCGCGCAGCCGTGCGCTTCGGCACCGCCTGAGGACCTAACCGCCTGAGGGCTACTTGCCGAAGCTGCGCAGCCGGAGCGAGTTTGCCACCACCAGGACTGAACTCGCCGCCATCGCGGCTCCGGCAATCATCGGGTTCAAGAGGCCCAGGGCGGCCACGGGAATGCCGACCGCGTTATAGAAGAACGCCCAGAACAGGTTGGTCTTGATGGTGGCCAGCGTACGCCGGGACAATTCGATGGCCTGTGCCACCTGTCCCAGATCGTTTCCCATGACGGTGAGGTCCGCCGCCTCGATGGCCACATCCGTACCGGATCCCATGGCGATGCCCAGGTCAGCCTGCGCCAGCGCGGCGGCGTCATTCACGCCGTCGCCGGCCATGGCCACAATGGCCCCGCCCGCCTGGAGCCGGCGGACGGCGTCCACCTTCCCGGCAGGCAGGACACCTGCATAAACATCGTCAGGGGAAATCCCGACGGCGGCAGCGACCTGCGCGGCCACCGCGGCGTTGTCCCCGGTCAGCAGGATGGGGCGCAGCCCGAGCCTCTTCAGCTTTGCCACAGCCTCCGCAGATCCCGGCTTCACGGTGTCGCGGAGACTGATGATGCCGGCAGGGCTGCCGTCCACCGTTATCCAGATGGCCGTGGCACCGGTGGCTTCCGCGGCGGCCAGCGCCTCCAGTTGCGCGCCGGAAGGGCGGACGCTGTTCTCCGTGAGCCAGCCGGTCCTGCCAGCCAGGACCACACGCCCTTCAACGGTTCCCACCACTCCGCCGCCGGGTGCCGAACGGAAGTGTTCGACGGCGGGAAGCCGCCCGCCGTCGTCGTTCCCGGTTTGCGCCTCAACCGCCGCGGCCGCGATGGCGTGGGCGATCGGGTGCTCCGATGCCGCCTCCACCGCGCCGGCGAGCCGCAGCACGTCGGTGCCCTGGTAACCGTCAAACGCGAGGGTGTTGCCCACGGCGAGTTTTCCGGTGGTGACGGTGCCGGTCTTGTCGAGCAGTATGGTGTCCACCGTGCGGGTGTCTTCGAGGACCTGCGGGCCCTTGATCAGGATGCCCAGCTGGGCTCCCCGGCCGGTTCCGGTGAGCAGCCCCACCGGAGTGGCGAGGCCCAGGGCGCACGGGCACGCGATGACCAGGACGGTGACCGCGGCGGTAAAGGCAGCCCTGAGCTCGGCAGGCTCAATCACCGGGCCGCTGAACACGAGCCACAGCCCAAACGTGAGCACAGCGATGGCCAGCACAATCGGGACAAAGACGGCGCTGATCCGGTCGGCGAGGCGGGCGATGGGGGCTTTGCCGGTCTGTGCCTGCGAGACCAGCCGGGCCATCTGGGCCAGCGTGGTCTCGGCGCCCACGCGGGTTGCCCGGACCAGCAGCCGGCCGGAAGTGTTGATGGTGGCGCCGGTGACCTTGCTCCCGGGCTCCACCTCCACCGGAACGGATTCGCCGGTCAGCAGGGACGCGTCCACGGCTGAAACGCCGTCGATCACCTCTCCGTCCGTGGCGATTTTTTCGCCGGGGCGGACCACCACGACGTCTCCCACGCGGAGCTGATCGGCGGGGACTTTATGTTCGGATCCGTGGTGCAGGATGGTGGCGTCCTTGGCGCCGAGGTTCAGCAACGCCTTGAGGGCGTCGCCGGCTTTCTGCTTGGCGTTGGCTTCGAGGAACCTGCCCAGGAGCAGGAACGTGGTGACCACGGCGGCCACTTCGAAGTAGAGGCCGGCGGACTCCATCCCCTCCATGGCCAGGTGCTCGGTCATCCGGGGATCCAGGACCAGTTGCCAGAGGCTGAACAGGTAGGCGGCGGCGACGCCGATCGACACCAGCGTGTCCATGGTGGACGCCAGGTGGCGCGCATTGACGGCCGCCGCGCGGTGGAAGGGCCAGGCCGCCCAGCTGACCACCGGAAGCGCCAAGGCCCCGGCTACCCAGCCCCAGTTGGGAAACTGCGCGGCCGGAACCATTGAAATCGCGAGGACCGGGAGCGTCAGTATCGCGGCCACAATCAGGCGCGGCCTCAATTTGGCGGCGGCCGGGCCGTGGGACATGTGGTCACTTGGCGCACCGCCTTCGGCACCATGCTCCGCGTGCTCGGTCGTTCCTCCCTTAGACGCACGCTTCCGCATGCCGCCGGAGTCGGCGCTGTGACCGTCTTCGGCACCGCTTTGCTCGCCTTCCGTACCGCCTTGCTGGCTCTGGTCGAGCTCGTCGGCGTGGTGCTCGTCGGCGTGGGAGTGGCCTTGGCTCGGGTAGCGCGGGAGGCGGACCGTTGCTTTGTAGCCTGTGGCGTTGACTGTGTCCACTATTTGCTGGTCCGTGATGCCGGCCGGGACCGTGACGTGGGCGGATTCCAGCGGGAGGTTGACGGAGGCTTCGACGCCGTCGAGCTTGCCCAGCTTCTTTTCCACGCGGTTCACACAGGAGGCACAGGTCATGCCCTCAATGTCCAGTTCAACTACCCTGCTTTGGGGCTGGTGATGGAGATGGTCTGTACTCATGTGGGATCCCCCGATCGGACAGCGTTACGCGTCGTTGGCAACAACCAGGTAGCCGGCTTCGGCTACCGCTTCGCCGATCTCGGACGACGACAGTTCCTGGCTTGATGTGATGGTGACGGTGGAAATGCCGCCGGCGTTGAGTTCGACGTCGACCGTTTCAACCCCTGCGAGCGATTCAAGTTCCTCGCTGACGGACGAAACGCAGTGGCCGCAGGTCATGCCGGACACGTTGACGGTGGTGGAGGTGGTGCTCATGGCTGGCTCCTTCAAAGGGGCCGGCGGTGGCCGGCCGTGAATGGGTGGTTAGTGGTAGTCGGTCAGCGCAGGAGGCGGCCGATGGCCGCTGTGGCTTCCCTGACTTTGGCGTCTATGGCCTCAGCGCGAAGGGCCGGATCGGGCTCCCCGGCGGCGCCCACCACGCAGTGGCCGATGTGCTCTTCCACAAGTCCCAGGCTCACGGCGTGCAGGGCCTTGGTGGCCGCGGCGACCTGGGTCAGGATGTCGATGCAGTATTTGTCCTCATCCACCATCCGGGCGATCCCGCGGACCTGGCCCTCGATGCGCTTGAGCCTGCGCAGGTATGCCTCCTTGTTGGCGGTGTAGCCATGCGGAGGCGCCGGATCAGCGCCGGCGTGTGTGGTCAAGGTTTCCAGCGAAGGTTCCATGCTGCCAACATATACCCCGCAGGGGTATAAGGCAAGTACCCCCTGGGGGTATCCATTCGGAGATGAGCGCCACGAGGTTGGGTGGGTGCGGCTCCGGGAGGGCACAAAAAAGCTCCGGAGTGCGTTATTGGGGGATACGCACTCCGGAGCAGCATTTGGGCAGATCCACCCGGCCACTGCGGCCGGATCGTTCTGCTTGAATTAGCTTACTTGCCGGTACAGCCCTCCGCTACCACCTCGAATAACTACTTTCGCTTTATTATTTCGGTCACCCGAAAACCGCCGCGGGTGGGGCGAGGCCGCCGGCTCAGGTAACGGCTCAGGCATCGTCCTGGTGCGCCGGCTTCCGGTAGGGAACCACCAGCACCGGCCGGCTTTGATGGTGCGTCAGCCAGAGTCCCACAGATCCGTTGAGCATCTCGGAGATCCGGTGGGTCAGGCCGCGCTCCGACGTTCCCACAATGATCATGGGGGAGTTGCTTTCCGCGGCGAGCCGGGCGAGGGCGCGGCCCGGATCCCCCGCCAGGGTCCGCAGCGTCCAGTCCACGGGGGTGGCCCGCGTCGCGGCGTCGGCCACGGCTTCCGCGATCACCCCCTTGAGTTCCGTGGTGACCGAGCGGATGTCGTCGTCGTCCTTGTCCGGGTGCAGCGACAGCCGGTGTGCGGATCTGGTGGGATCCCATTCCACCAGGTAGCTGGCCTCGTCGACATAGGCACACAGCAACGGCACGGCCAGTTTGGCCGCCAGGGAGGTGGCGGTCATCAGCACTTCCGAGTGCTGATGGGGCAACACACCCACCAGCAACGGAGGCGGACCACTGAATCGTTCGGGACTCATAGGACCATTCTGTGCCTGCGCGGAGCCACTTGAACAGGGCCGACTTGAACAGGGCCGACGGCGCGTGGACGTGTCAGGCGGCAGCGGGCGACGCCGAGACAACCACGTTCTTGCCCCACGGGTCTTCCGTGTAGCAACTGATCAGGACCACACGGCTGGGCACCATGTCCCAGATGGGGCTGTCCTTGAGGCTGTCCTTGAGGTACGTGGTGACGCTGTCCACCCGGTAAGGGATGGTGCCGGTCGCGGTGACGACGTCGAAGGTGTCACCAACGACTGCAGCGGAGCTGAGGTGGTTGAACGGGGCGTCCCGCCCCTCCCAGCTGTGTCCGATGATGTACGTGGTGTTGCCCGACCCGTTGCCGGGAGTCCCGAACGGTGTCAGCCAATACCCGTCCATGGTGGTGGGCGGCTCCACTGTCCGGGTGGCGACGGCCGAGGTGTCCGGTTCAAGGGGATGGACGGCCGTGTCGATTGCCGCAGCGGGATAGAGGATACGCAGGGGTGCGGAGGCTTCCGGCAAGGCCGGGCCGGGGGTGGTGGCGTCTGCGGCCGGGGCTGTTGCCGTCTTTGGAGCTGCCCCCGGAGCTTCGCCAGTGCCGGACAGCGGCCAAGGAGCGGACGACGGCGTGGCCCGGAATGGTGCCGACAGTTCCGCTCTGGGGACGGCGACTTCCCCGTGCTTGAGCAGGGGTGCACCGAACGTGAGGGACAGGAAACCCAGGACTCCGCACAGCAGGATTGCCAGATCTCCACGGTTCCATCCACGGACGCGCAGGACTTCCAGGACCCGCAGAACGCCACGGCGGGCGACGCGAATGCTGGAGTGCTTGGACATGATGTTCCTTTGCTTTCAAACGCCTTGCGTTCAGCAGGTGGAGGGTGGACCCGCTTTGAAATTGCGCCGAGGGCGTCCCGCCGGGTTTTGGCGGGACGCCCTCGGTAACAGACCCCGGAGGCTCTGGTGGGCGTCAGCCCGCCGTCGGCGATTCCGTCCGGGACTTGCGGCGCACTGCAACCACAGCGCCCGCACCTAGCAGGACGCCCAGACCGGCCAGCCAGGTAGTACTTTCCTCTGATCCGCCGATGGCGGTTTGCGCGTTGAAGCCCTCGTTGGTGCCCTGGCTGACAGCGGCTGCTGCTGCGGCGGGCGCCTTGGCAGCAGCTGCCTTCGGTGCGGGTGTCTGCGCAGCCGGTGTGACCGCGCCGGCGGCCCCAGCCACCGGTGCCTGCTGCACCACAGCCGGCGGGTCAACGACCGGCGGTACGACGACTGGCGGGTCAACGACCGGCGGTACGACGACTGGCGGTACGACGACCGGCGGCACGACCACCGGCGGCACCACCACCACAGCAAGGCAGGGATGGGCGGGATCCCCACCCGCGGGCCAGTTGAATCCGTCCGGCAGTACCGCATTGGGCGGGATGATGTCATCGGAGTGTCGTGTGTGGCCGGCCAGTGCGCCTGATCCACTGATGTCGATCGTCAGCTCACTTCCGTTGTGGCAGAGCGTGAAGTCAGAGGCGGCGTAGGCCGGGGCCGTGACGCTGAGCATGGCCAGCCCCAGGACCCCCAAAGTTGCGAAGGTGCGTTTCATGGTGTTCTCCCCAGTCTGTTTGAAACGGACCACGCGGGGAGGGAGTAGCGGAGATCCCAATGCCCCAACAGCATGGTCAGCTTTAGTGACTTCAGGCTAGGGGCGGCGGCAAGGTGCAGTCGCCAGTAGCGGGTACTCGTCTTTTTCCGCCTTTGACCTGCGGCGTTACCTGCATGTACGCGGAATCGGGAGCATTGCCAGGTTGTGGCTACCCTTGAACGTGGACTGGGCGGAGCCTAACGTTGGAGCATACGAAAGGTGCGTGACCGGCATGGAAATCTACATGTGGTGGCTGGATCTGGACCTGCAAACCAAGGAATGGCTGAGGGAAAATCTCCGTGCGGCGGAACTGCCGCTGCCGGTGCTGCAGGGCATCGCCGAAGCCGGCGGGCCGCATCCGGATACCCCGGTGGCTGTCCTCACCGAAGCCGACTGGGATTTCATCGAGACGCAGTCCGAGTTCGTCGACTGACCGGACGCCCCTGGCGCCGCCGGCACGGCCACGCCGGACCAGTACACCCGGAGCAGTCCCCTCGGACCAGTCCACATAGCGAAGAAAAGCGTTGCGGCCCTCCGGCCGGGGTGGTTGCATGGGTGCATGGCAACCGCAGAGAACTTTGTCTTAGCGATCGGGACCAAAAAGGGCCTCTGGCTGGCCACCAGCCAGGACCGGAAGCAATGGTCCTTCTCCGGCCCGCATTTCCTGATGAGCGAAATCCCCAGCATCGGGATCGACACACGGGACGGCCGTACCCGGATCATGGTGGGGGTCAGGTCCGAGCACTGGGGTCCCACTGTGGCCCATTCCGATGACCTCGGCGCCACCTGGACCGAACCTGAACAGGGCGCCATCACGTTTCCCGAAGACACCGGCGCGGCCGTGGAGCGCATCTGGCAGATCTACCCGGACGCAGAGTCGCGGCCAGGGGTGGTATGGGCAGGTGCCGAACCGATTTCGGTCTGGAAATCCACCGATGGTGGCGAGCATTTCGAACTTAACCGCGGGCTATGGGATCACCCGCACCGCAGCGACTGGGGTGCGGGCTACGGCGGCGCCGCCGCCCACTCCATCGTGGTGAATCCGGCCGGGGACAACGTCCACGTCGCCATGAGCACCGGCGGTGTGTACCGCTCGCTCGACGGCGGTGAGTCCTGGCAACCCCGCAACAAGGGTATTTCGGCCTACTTCATGCCGGACCCCAATCCTGAGTTCGGCCAGTGCGTCCACAAGATCGCGGCGGATGCTGCGGTGGAAGGACGGCTGTACGCGCAGAACCATCACGGCGTCTACCGCACGGATGATAACGGCGAAAACTGGAACTCCATCGCCGAGGGACTTCCGGCCGACTTCGGTTTTGTGATGCTGACGCACCCGCGCCGGGAAGGAACCGCCTGGGTTGTGCCGCTCAAGGCCGACGGCGAGCGGATCCCGCCCGAAGGGAAGCTTGCCGTGCACCGAACGGACGATGCCGGGGCCACCTGGAAGCGCCTGGATACGGGCCTGCCCAAGGGGGAGTACAACAGCGTCCTCCGCGACGCCGCGGGCGTGGATTCATCCGAGCCGGCCGGTGTCTACTTCGGAACGCGCGGCGGCACCGTGTACGCCAGCGCGGATGAAGGGGAGACGTTTGCTGAGGTTGTCAGCCATCTCCCCGACGTCCTGTGTGTCCGCGCCGCCGTAGTCTCTACGGCTGAACTGCCGGTTCCGGAAACGGCGGCCGTCCGCGGTGCCTGACATCAGCGTGGTACTACCCAGCATCCTCCAGCCGCTGGCCGGCGGCCAGTCCATCCTGACTGCGCCCGCCGACGGGACGGTGACGGTGGGAAGCCTGCTGGATTCGGTGACCGGGGATTACCCGGTGCTGGCCAGGCGGCTGCGGGACGAAACGGGGGCGCTTCGCCGGTACGTGAATATTTACGTTGCCGGTGACGAGGTGCGTCGGCTCCAGGGCCTGGAAACTGAGGTGTCGCCCGGCCAGGAGGTACTGGTCATCCAGTCGGTGGCCGGAGGTTAGGGCCGAAGTATCTCTCGGGCGGTCCGGCGGGCAGTCCTGACTGACTGCGCCCGCCGTCGTCGTGCAAGACTCCGGAGTACAAGATTCAAGGGTGCAAGATTCCGCAAGTGGTGCTGCGCCAGCGGCCCAACACGCGGTCAGGCAATCCGCCAGACGCTGCATTCGTCCGTATTGATCGCTTTCCGCGAGCCGGTGTGATGGTCCATGATCCAGACAACGCCGATTCCCGGTGCTGTCTCCTGGACACGGCCACGGCGGATGACCACGTCGTCGTAGCTGGGGCCTACGGAGAGGCGGGCCTCGATTTCATCGCCGCGGTGGAGCTGGTCCAGGGCGCGGACTCTTGTTACATGGGCTTTGGCTTCCTTCAACATGGGGGCCTCCTGGCTGGAGCTGGTGCCTGCGCTTGCCGGCACTTCCAGTGTGGCTGGGCAATGTTGCGCCCTGGTTTCCTCAACGTTAGGAGCCGGTTAGTTCTCCGCGATCGATTCGTTTCCGCCGGCACTGAAGGATTCGGCGAATCCCGCACGTCAAACCCCGCTGCGGCCTTCAGTTGGGCATCGTGCCAGTTCAGGCCTACCGCCGGCGGGCCTCCCGGGCAAGAATGGGCACTATGCACCTTCCCGTGATGCCTCCCGTCCCGCCCATGCTCGCCAAGGCCGTCAGCGGAATGCCCGACGGGGCCCTCAGCTATGAGCCCAAGTGGGACGGGTTCCGGTCCATTATTTTCCGCGACGGCGATGAGCTGGAGATCGGCAGCCGCAACGAAAAGCCCATGACCAGGTATTTTCCTGAGCTCGTGGAAGCCCTGAAGGAAAACCTGCCGCCCCGCTGTGTGCTGGACGGCGAGATTGTCCTGGTGGGGGCTTCCGGTGACCGGCTGGATTTTGATGCCCTGCAGCAGCGCATCCATCCTGCCGCCAGCCGGGTCAAGCTCCTCGCCGAACAGACCCCCGCCAAGTTTGTGGCCTTTGACCTGCTGGCCTTGGGCGACGACGACTACACCGGCCGGCCCTTCGCCGAACGGCGGGCAGCGCTGGAAAAGGCGCTCGCGGGCAGCAAGGCTCCCGTCCACCTCACGGCGGCGACCCAGGACAAGGCCACCGCCGAGCAATGGTTCCAGCAGTTCGAAGGTGCAGGCCTGGACGGGATTGTGGCCAAGCCGCTGGAGGGGAGCTACCAGCCGGACAAACGCGTGATGTTCAAGGTCAAGCACGAACGCACGGCCGATTGTGTGGTGGCCGGCTACCGCGTGCACAAGAGCGGACCGAACGCTATCGGCTCTTTGCTGCTGGGCCTGTACAAGGACGACGGCGGCCTGGCGAGCGTGGGCGTGATCGGCGCCTTCCCCATGAAGCGACGGCAGGAGCTGTTCGAGGAACTCCAGACGCTGGTCACGGACTTCGACGGTCACCCTTGGGCCTGGGCTAAGCAGGCGGACGGCGAACGGACGCCGCGCAACGCGGAGGGCAGCCGGTGGAGCGCGGGCAAGGATCTGTCTTTTGTGCCGCTCCGGCCCGAACTGGTGGTGGAGGTCCGGTACGACCACATGGAAGGTGAGCGCTTCCGGCATACCGCCCAGTTCAACCGCTGGCGGCCGGACCGGGACCCCGAATCCTGCACATACGAACAGTTGGAGGAGCCGGTGAACTTTGACCTGGCGTCGGTCCTGGAGACCGGCCGGCCGTAGGCACCCAGTTCACAGTAGGCACCCAACCCGCCGCCCGCCGTCGTACGTTCTTGCCCCCAGGTTTCTGGCCCTACTTCAGGCCGAGCTGCTTGGTGGGGACGTTGAAAGTCTCCTTGGCCGTCAGGGCGGAGATGGCCGAGATGCCGCAGATGATGGCGGTGAAGACGCTGATCTGGACCCAGCCGCCGGGCTTGATGCCGCCCATGGCTGCCACGATGGCCGGGGCGAAGCCTGCCATCAGGAAGCCCAGCTGCGTACCGATCGCCAGGCCGGAGAAGCGGACCTTGGTGCTGAACATCTCGGCGTAGAAGGACGGCCAGACTGCGTTGGAGGCCGCGTAGCCGCAGGAGAAGAAGCCGATGGCCGCGAGGAACATCAGCGGGATGCTGCCGGATTCCAGGCTGAGCAGGAACACCGGAGTCAGGATGGCGCTGGCCACGGCACCGTAGATGAAGACCGGCTTGCGGCCGATCCGGTCCGCGAGCTTGCCGAACAGCGGCTGGGTGCCCAAAGCGACCAGGTTGGCGCCGACCACCAGCCAGAGTGTGGTGGTGCCGTCAACACCGGCAACGGTCTTGGCGTAGCTGATGGCGAGCGTGCCGAACACCGTGGAGACCGCGGCGATGAAGGCACAGCAGACTACGCGGAGCACGTCGCGCCAGTGGTCCTTGAGGAGATCGGCGACCGGAAGCTTGGAGATCTGGGCGGTTTTCTGGGCTTCTTCGAACGCCGGGGGCTCATGCAGTGTGCGGCGGATAAAGAACGCAACAAGAACGACGACGGCGCTGAGCCAGAACGGGACGCGCCAGCCGATGCCGTACTTGATCTCGTCCGGAAGGGCGAGGACGGGGATGAAGACGAGGGCGGCGAGGATCTGGCCGCCCTGGGTGCCGGTGAGGGTCCAGGAAGTGAAGAAGGAGCGGCGGTTGTCCGGTGCGTGTTCCAGCGTCATGGAGGATGCGCCGGCCTGCTCGCCCGCTGCGGAGAGGCCCTGGCAAAGCCGCGCCAGCACCAGCAGGGCCGGAGCCCACCAGCCCACGGTGTTGAAGTCGGGCAGGCAGCCGATCAGGAACGTCGAAGCGCCCATCAGCAGCAGCGTGAACATCAGGACCTTTCGCCGGCCCACGCGGTCACCGAAGTGGCCCAGGATGACGGCGCCCACCGGCCGTGCCACATAGGCGAAGCCGAAGGTGGCGAAGGACATGACGGCAGCGTTGGCTCCGGCGTCCGGGAAGAACACCGTGGGGAAGATCAGGGCGGCGGCGGAGCCGAAGATGAAGAAGTCGTAGTATTCGACGGCGCTGCCCAGGAAGCTGGCGAGGGCTGCCTTCTTTGGCGTCCCGGCCGGGGCAACGGTGCCCTGCCCCGCGGACGGAAGTGTCTGGCTCATGGAGTTCCTTTGATGTGACGACGTTGTCGCGGATGGATCTGGAGGGTCGCAGCCGCAGCGGCCTGAGTGGAGCTGGTGCGGTGCGGCTGGAGTCCGTTGAAAGACCCGGAGCAGTAGCCACATGGTGGGAGCTACTTGTGCGATACAGCAATGATGGCTGTGAGCGCAGTCACTTGTCAAGAAAATAATCACCATCTAGAAATAGTTCCCACGATGTGGCAACATCAACGTATGAGTGTGAATCAAACCACAGCGCCCGATGACGTCGCCGCTGAGCCAAAGACGCCCAAGGGCGACCGCACGGACATGGTGGGCAAGGCCCTGGGCCTGCTGGTCCTCCTGGGAGACGAGCCGCGTGGCGCCAGCGCCGCGGAGATCTCGCGCCGCGCCGACCTCCCCTTCAGCACCACCTACCGCCTGCTGGGATCCCTGACGCGGGACGGATTTGTGGACTATGAGCCGGACGGCCGCCGCTACCATCTGGGCCTGCGGATCTTCCAGCTGGGCCAGCGGGTCTCCAACCATCACGGATTTGCCGGCACCGCGCTGCCGGTCCTGCGCCGCGTGACCGAGCAGACCGGGGAGGCCACCATCCTCAGCGTCCGCGACGGCCACCACCACCTGACAGTCAACAAGGTGGACGGCCCGCAAACCTTCCGCGTCACCAGCGACCCCGGGCATCTGGGCGCCCTGCACGCGACGGCCGTGGGCAAGGCGCTGGTGGCTTTTGCCGAGGACGCGGAGCGTGAAGCGCTGCTCGAGGAGCTCGAACTGGAACCCCTCACCGAGCACACCATCACGGACCGGGGCGCCTTCCGTGCCGAGATCGAGAAGGTGCGCCGGCAGGGATATGCCGTGATGGACGAGGAGAACGAGAACGGCATGCGCGCCGTGGCCGTGCCGCTGCTCAATTCCCAGGGCCATGCCTTCGCCTCCCTGGCAACCGCCGTTCCCGTCTTCCGCCTCAGCATGGAAGCCCTGTTGGCCCATGTGCCCCTGCTGCAGGATGCCGCGGCGGAGCTGGCCGCACGCTTGCCGCAGCGGTAAACCGCACGCATTTGTTCGTATGTAGAACAAGCGTGCGAGAAGTGAACAAGTGTTGTACTGTAATCCCTACCACCCGACCCGCCGCGGCCGCCTCGAGCGCCGCCGCCCGCCGGATGCCGTATTCAAAGGAGCTGCCCGGATGAGCAATCGAACTGAGTCCTACCTCGTGGGACTGGTCGGCGACGGCGTGATGCCGTCACTCACTCCCCCCATGCACGAACGCGAAGGCGATGTGCTGGGCCTGCGCTACCTCTACCGCCCCATCGACCTGCTGGAGCTCGGACTGTCCGGCGATGCCGTGGGGGATCTGCTCAAGAGTGCCCGCAGCCTGGGCTTCAACGGACTGAACATCACCCATCCGTGCAAGCAGCTTGTGCTGGCGCACCTGGACGAGGTCTCGCCGGACGCCCTTAGGCTCGGCGCCGTCAACACCGTGGTCATCGAGGACGGCCGCTTCATTGGGCACAACACCGACTTCTCCGGCTTCGCCGCCGCGCTTGCCTCCGGCCTACCGGGCGCGCGGCTGGACCGCGTCGTCCAGCTTGGCGCGGGAGGTGCCGGTTCCGCCGTCGCCTACGCGCTGCTCACCGCCGGCGTTAAGGCGCTGGACCTGGTGGACGTGGACCCCGCCCGCTGCGCGGCACGCGCAGCAGAGCTGGCCGGTTTCTTCCCGGGCAGCACCGTCACAGCGCGTACGACGGCGGAGCTGCCGCAGCTGATGCCGCTGGCCGACGGTCTGGTGCACTGCACCCCCGTAGGCATGGCCGCCCATCCGGGCGTCCCGCTGGACCTGGACCTGCTGGAAACGCGGCACTGGGTGGCGGACATCGTCTACCGCCCGATCGATACGGAACTGGTCCGCGGCGCCCGCGCCAAAGGCTGCGAGGTACTGGACGGTGGCCGCATGGCAGTAGGGCAGGCGGCGGATTCCTTCCGGATCTTCACCGGGCTGGAAGCCGACGCGGAACGCATGCGCAGCCATTTCCTGGAGCTCGTGGCCAAGGAAGAGGTGGCTGCCTGATGCGCACCGGAATCGCTACGGTGTGCCTCTCCGGCACCCTCAAGGAAAAGATGCAGGCCTGCGCCATCGCCGGCTTTGACGGGATCGAAATCTTCGAGCAGGACCTGGTCACGTCGCCGCTCACGCCCGAGGACGTCCGCAAGATGGCGGCCGACCTTGGCCTCACGCTGGATCTTTACCAGCCGTTCCGCGACTTCGACAGCGTGTCCGAAGACCTCCTGGCCGCCAACCTCCGGCGTGCCGAAGCCAAATTCAAGCTCATGGCGCGGCTGGGCATGGACACCGTCCTGGTCTGCTCCAATGTGGCCACCGCCAGCATCGACAGCGACGACCTCCGGGTGGAGCAGCTCGGCCAGCTGGCTGCGCTGGCCGGGGACCATGGCGTCAAGGTGGCCTACGAGGCCCTGGCCTGGGGCAAGTACGTCAACGACTACGAGCACGCCCACAAGCTGGTGGAAGCCGTGGACCACCCCAACCTGGGCACCTGCCTGGATTCCTTCCACATCCTGTCCCGCAACTGGGACACCGCCCCCATCGAGGCCTTCAACCCGGAAAAGATCTTCTTCGTCCAGGTGGCGGACGCCCCCAAGCTCTCCATGGACGTCCTCTCCTGGAGCCGGCACTACCGGGTTTTCCCGGGCGAGGGCCAGTTCGAGCTCGCCAAGTTCATGGGCCACGTGGTCCGGGCGGGGTACAGCGGCCCGGTGTCGCTGGAAATCTTCAACGACGTCTTCCGCCAGTCGGATGTGGAGCGAACCGCCGTCGACGCCATGCGCTCGCTCATCTGGCTGGAGGAACAGAGCGCCAAGTGGCTGGACGCCGCTTCCGACCGTGGGACGGGCACTGGTGCCGGCGGCACCCAAGCTCCCGGCCGCCGTCGTTATCCCATGGAACTGGCCACGCTCCCGCAGGTAGCCGAACCGGCAGGCTACAACTTCGCCGAAGTCAGGGCCGCGGACACCAAAGGGCTGGAAACGGTCCTTGGGCAGCTGGGCTTCGAGTTCACCGGCCGGCACCGCACCAAGGACGTGCAGCTCTGGAGCCTGGGCCACGCCCGGGTGATCATCAACGAGGCCGCACCGGCACATGGGGACGATTCAACGGGGGACACGTCAGCGGGGGATGCGTCGCCCGCCATCGCCGCCCTTGGCTTTGACGTCGCCTCCCCGGTGATTGCCGCTGCCCGCGCCCAGCAGCTGAAGGCCCCCGCGGTCCCGCGCAAGAGCCAGGCCAACGAGGAAGTGTTCCAGGGCTTCGCCGCCCCGGATTCCACGGAGATCTTCCTGTGCCAGGGCACGTCCGACGGCACCGCGGCCTGGACCAGCGAATTCGGGGAGGGGCTGGAAAAGCCCGCCGCCGGACCCTCCGCCGTGATCGACCACGTCAACCTGGCGCAGCCGTGGCAGCATTTCGACGAGGCCGTCCTCTTCTACACCAGCGCCCTGGCCCTGGAGCCCCAGCCGTTCGCGGAGGTGCCCAGCCCCACCGGCCTGGTCCGCTCGCAGGTCATGGCCACCGGGGACCGCGCCGTGCGGCTGGTGCTGAACCTGGCGCCGCTGAACCAGCAGCGCAGGACCTACCAGGAACACATCGCCTTCGCCGTGGATGACCTGGTGGCCACCGCCAGGGACTGCAAGGCCCGCGGCCTGGAATTCCTACAGATTCCGGCCAACTACTACGAGGACCTGGACGCACGTTTCGGACTGGAACCGGGCTTCCTGGACACGCTGCAGGAACTGAACCTGCTCTACGACCGGGACGCGGATGGCGAATTCCTCCACTTCTACACGGCCACCGTGGGCAGTGTGTTCTTCGAAATGGTGGAACGCCGCGGGGCCTACGACGGCTACGGCGCCCCCAACGCCCCCGTGCGCCACGCAGTCCAGTACGACCACCTGCAGCACCGGTAAGACAGCACCACCACCACTCAGCAGCAACAACCAGAGAAAAGGAGGCCGCAGTGGAGACACAGCAGGATCTCAGTGCCGAGATTAACGCCATGGGCGATGCCTACGCCCGGGCGCTCAAGGACGGTGCCGCGGCCGAAACGCAGCCCCGGCTGGACTACGCGCCCTACCGCAGCAGCATCCTGCGGCACCCCACCAAAAGCCTGCACCACGCGGACCCGGAAACCATCGAGCTGTACTCGCCGGCGTTCGGCCACCAGGACGTGCACGCCCTGGAAGCGGACCTGACCATCCAGCACAACGGCGAACCCCAGGGCGAGCGGATCATCGTGGCCGGCAAGGTCCTGGACGGCGACGGCCGCCCCGTGGCCGGGCAGCTCGTGGAAATCTGGCAGGCCAACGCGGCCGGCCGCTACATCCACAAACGCGACCAGCACCCGGCGCCGCTGGACCCCAACTTCACCGGTGTGGGCCGCTGCATCACCGGCCCCGACGGCTCGTACCGGTTCACCACCATCAAGCCCGGCGCCTACCCGTGGAAGAACCACATCAACGCCTGGCGGCCGGCCCACATCCACTTCTCCATGTTCGGCACGGAGTTCACCCAACGGATCGTCACGCAGATGTACTTCCCCGGCGATCAGCTCTTCCCGCTGGACCCCATCTACCAGTCCATCGTGGACCAGGACGCCCGCGACCGGCTGGTGGCCAGCTACGACCACGATCTCACTGAACCCGAGTGGGCACTGGGCTACAACTGGGACATCGTCCTCACCGGTTCCAAGCGGACCTGGACCGAAAACGAGGCGCTCGGCGCAGCAGGAGACGAGGAATAACGTGAGTACAACCACCAATCTTGTTCCCACCCCCGGCCAGACCGTCGGCCCGTTCTACGGTTACGCCCTGCCGTTCGTGAAGGACAACGAACTCCTGGCGCCCGGCTCGCCCGGCTCCATCCGCCTCCAGGGCACTGTATATGACGGCGCCGGGGAGACCATCCCGGACGCCATCCTCGAGATCTGGCAGCCCGATGCCGACGGCAGGATCGTGCAGCAGACCGGCTCCCTGGTTCGCGACGGCTACACCTTCACCGGCTGGGGCCGCGCTTCCGTGGGCCACTCCGGCGTGTACACCTTCACCACCGTGAACCCCGGCCCCACCGGACCCGGTGCCGCCCCCTTCATCTCCGTGGCCGTGTTTGCCCGCGGCCTGATGAACCGGCTTTTCACCCGCGTATACCTGCCGGAAAGCGAGGAAGCCCTCGCCAAAGACCCGCTGCTCAGCTCCCTGGACCCGGAGCGCCGCAAGACCCTCATTGCACGGCGCGATGCCGACGGCGGACTCACGTGGGACATCCGCCTGCAGGGCGAGGGCGAAACAGTCTTCCTGGACTTCCAGTGACTTACGTCGCCGGCATGGAAGGTACCGGCCACTTCGGAAACGCTGCGGACGGTGACGTGGGCCTGCTGAGTCCTGTCTCGGCGTCGCCCCTGGTTACGGCGCTGACCGGTGACCGCGCGGTGCTGGCGGCGATCCTCGCCGTCGAGTCCGGCTGGGCCGCCGTGCTGGAGAAGGCTGGCCTGGCGCCTGTCGGTGCCGCCGCCGTCGTGGCCTCCGCCGCCGAGGCGGGACGCTACGACGTAGCAGACATCGCGCTCCGGGCCCAGGGCGGCGGGAACCCCGTCATCCCGCTGCTGGCAGACCTGCGGACGCATGTCACGGCGCTGGACGGCGCCCGCATCGGCGCAGTGAAGGCGGTCCACACCTCGCTGACCAGCCAGGACGTTCTGGACACGGCCCTGATGCTGCTCGCGCGCAACACCGTGGAGGCGGTGCTGGCGGACCTGAAATGCACGACGGCGGCGCTCGCTTCCTTGGCGGAACAGCATGCGGACACGCTGGGCGTGGGCAGGAGCCTGACCCAGCACTCGCTTCCGTATACGTTCGGGCTGCGGGCGGCGCAGTGGTTCCACGGGATGGCCGCCGCGGGCCGGCAGCTGGGCACGGTGCAGTTCCCGGTGCAGTTCGGCGGGGCGGCCGGAACATTGGCTGCTGGAACGGTGCTGACTTCCGGCTCGGCCACCAGCCCCTTTGACCTGGCCGATTCCCTGGCCCGGCAACTGGGCCTGGCCGCGGCACCGGCACCGTGGCACACGAACCGGCTGGCCGTCACATCCCTCGGAAATGCCTTGGCCTCGGTGCTGGATGCCACCGGCAAAATCGCCACGGACGTCCTGTTCCTGAGCCGGCCCGAGGTGGCCGAACTCGCCGAACCGCGCGCCGCCGGACGCGGCGTCTCCTCGGCCATGCCCCAGAAGCAGAACCCCGTATTGTCGGTCCTCATCCGCAGCGCCGCACTCCAGGCGCCCCAGCTGGTGGCCCAGCTGCACCTGGCCGCCGCCAACTTCAACGACGAACGCCCCGACGCCGCCTGGCACACGGAATGGCCGGCCCTGCGCCAGCTCCTCCGCCTGGCACTCGGCGCGGCCGGGCACCTCCGGGAGCTCGCCGAAGGACTGCAGGTTTTCCCCGACGCCATGCGCCGCAACCTGGACCTCGCCGGACCGCTGCTCCTGGCCGAAGGGGTGGGCGCCGCCGTCGCCCCGCTGCTCGACGACCAGGGTGGCCGCAGCGGCAAGGAGCAGCTGCTGGCCGTGGTGGACCGGACCCTAGAGGCGCCCGTAGCCGACCAGGGCCCCACCTACCGGCGGCTGCTCCGCGAGGCCGTCCCGGCGGAGACGCTGCCTCACGGGCAGCTGGCAGAACTCCTTGAACCGGCCAGCTACCTGGGCCAGGCCGCCGAAATCGCGCGCCGCATCCTGGCCGCCTACCCCGACTTTTCAACACCCACCCAGAACGGAGCCAACCGTGGCTAAACCGACCCTGAAAGCAGTTCTGCTTTCACCCCAGCGCCCGCTGGGGGACCGGCCACTGCTGGTGGTTGGGCCCTCCCTGGGTACGTCCACCGTCCTGTGGTCCGAGGCGGCCTCCCTGCTCGGCAACGACTACGACGTGGTGGCCTGGGACCTGCCCGGCCACGGCGTCTCGCCGGCCGCCACCGAGACGTTCGACGTCGCCGGGCTGGCGGATGCGGTGGTGGACCTGGTGGACTCGATCGCCCCCGGCGAAGCCTTCCACTACGCCGGGGTTTCGCTTGGCGGCGCCACAGGCCTGCAGCTGGGCATCAAGCACGGCGAACGCCTCAAGAGCCTGTCCGTCCAGTGCACCGGCGCCAAGATCGGCACCCCCGAAGCCTGGTTGGAACGCGCCGAAA